>CAZTVY010000001.1:0-39072 GCA_964617235.1 uncultured Rikenellaceae bacterium
ATTTCTTACCACAGATAGCATGGCAGTTCTATTTCTAAACCTATTTATGATTGCAGTACTTCCAGCCATTGGAGAAGAATTAATATTTAGGGGAATTATTCAAAAGCACTTTGCAAATATTACAAAGAGTCAAATTTGGGGCATTATAATTTCCGCCTTAATATTTAGCGCATTTCATATGCAATTCAAAGGATTTATTCCTCGTTTTGCACTGGGAGTAATGTTTGGGTTTATGTATACTTGGAGTGGAAGTATATGGCTGCCAATAATTGCCCATTTTGTAAACAACAGCATTGCAACCATTGGCTTTATGATGCTTGGCTCAGGTGCATTGGACTCAAAAGTAGAAGATGTTGGCGGATTAACCTACCTATGGCCGATAGGTTTAATTAGTCTTGTTACCGTTGCCATTTTGCTTATGAAATTGAAGGCGGAAAATGTTGAAGTTCAAAAACAAGAATTAGTAGGAGGAGAATAATTCCTCACAACCTTTTACGCATCAAAAAACACAATCAATTAACTAAACAGGCTGGGTAGCGACCTATCAAGCAACTTTAGACCTTTTATTTCGTTTTTACGGTATACGTAAGTTAATCCGTACTCTGTTGCTTTGTCACGTCTTTCATCATCGGGTAATTCCGCATAGTTTGCCTCAACCTCGTTCCAGATGCTAAGAATTATTTCGTCTGCTTTAGTACGCAAGGTATTTAACTCCTTAAGTGTTCGTTGAGTGTTCTGTTGAAGTATTTTTTGATGATTGTACGATTCAATAAACTGCTCGTAACGTACTTTTACAACAGCGATTGTTGGGTTTGTGATTGGTGCTTGGTTTTTGCGCATTCGGGCCATTTCACCATCAATAATTTTCTTGCCCCACTCTATTAAATCCTTTTCAGTATTTAAAGATGGAAGCCTCCCTTCGTCCAAATCCATTCCATATATCTCCCGTACTGTAGGCTGTAACTCTCCCCTATTAATGGCCATATTCAGAACCTGAATAAAGTGCGAAAGGTAAAGCTTGGCCTTCTTCATCAACTGTAAGTAATCTTTCCCTTTTTCAACCTGATGGTTGTATGCCGCCTTGTAGTGCGCCATCGCCTTCTCGAACGAATTTATAAATAGTTCAACCTTTGCAAAGGTACTTTGCGAGTAAGCTAACTGAAAGGGAGGTATTGATTTTCCCTTATCGTAAGCAGCCTTTAGAGCCCTAATCCTGGCGCTATCGGTGTTGGGTAAACGACGGTAAGGCATATTACATTTGTATTTGAAAGTTTATAACCTGTTTATGAAAGGCTTACAACTTGCGAATATAAGTAATAATATTAAAAATGCAACTCTATTCGCAAATAACTTTATATTTTTGTTCTCTGATTGTTAGTTAGTTAACCTCAAAACAATTCAAAGTGCTTATTCTTGCTGATTTTCATGATGTTGTAGAATACAAAAAAAAAATAGCTGCGGAAATATATTTCTTTTACCTTTGTGTGCATCTGACAAAAAAATTCTGAACTATGTACGGAAAAATAAAAGAAGACCTGCAAAAGCAGCTTGAATCTATAAAGAACGAGGGTTTATACAAAACCGAACGCATTATTAGTACTCCTCAGGGAGTTGAGATTATGGCCAATGGCAAAAAAGTTCTCAACTTCTGCGCAAACAACTATTTAGGACTATCGTCGCACCCAAAGGTGATGGAGGCTGGCAAAAAGGCTCTTGAACAATGGGGCTTTGGTATGTCATCGGTTCGCTTTATTTGCGGAACGCAAAGTTTGCACAAAGAACTTGAAAACAAGATTAGTGAATTCCTTGGAACCGAGGATACAATTCTTTACTCCTCAGCTTTCGATGCAAATGGTGGAATTTTCGAGCCAGTGTTGGGCGAAGAGGATGCAATTATTTCCGATGAGCTGAACCACGCATCAATTATTGATGGAGTTAGACTTTGTAAAGCACAACGTTTCCGTTACAAGAATAATGATATGGCCGATTTGGAGCGCGTGCTTCAAGAGGCTTCAAAATGCCGTTACAAGATGATTGTTACCGATGGCGTTTTCTCTATGGACGGTATTATTGCTCAGGTTGATAAGGTTTGCGACCTAGCAGATAAGTACGATGCCATGGTAATGGTTGATGACTCACACGCTACAGGTTTTGTTGGTAAAACTGGTCGTGGTACTCACGAGTACTGCAATGCAATGGGTCGTGTTGATATTATCTCAACCACATTCGGTAAAGCATTAGGAGGAGCTTCGGGTGGATGTATCTCTGGCCGTAGAGAGATTGTTGATATGCTACGTCAGCGTTCACGTCCTTACCTATTCTCGAACTCATTAATGCCTTCAATTACTGGTGCAACTTTAGCTGTGCTAAATATGCTATCGGAAACCACCGAGCTTCGCGATAAACTTTGGGAAAATACCGAGCTATTCCGCAAAGGAATGAAAGAGGCAGGGTTTAGAATTGTTGATGGTGTTCACCCAATTACCCCAGTGCTATTCGGTCATTTACCTAACGATGCAAAATTATCGCAGGAATTTGCTGCAGCATTGCTAGAGGAAGGAATTTACGTAATTGGTTTCTACTATCCTGTAGTTCCAAAGGGCAAAGCGCGTATCCGTGTTCAAATTAGTGCTGCACACAGCAAGGAGAACATTCTATTTGCCATTGAGAAGTTTACTAAGGTTGGAAAGAAACTGGGAGTGATTTAGAGTAATTGGAAACCATATAAAGCAAAAAGCGCAAAATTGAATTTTGCGCTTTTATCATTTACGAATATCTTGTTTCTATAAGATATTTGTTATATCAGTAGCAATTTTCAGAACCTTATAAACATCTCCGTGTTGGTCGAAAATTGGGGTATAGGTTTCGAGTAAAATAAACTCTTCACCCTTAATGGCTAGTTTTGTTTTACGTTTCTTAATCATACCCTTCATTAAATCGCTCCAGAATTTGCTATAATCGCCCTTATCGGTATCGGACATAACAATTCCATCGGTATGATGCATTCCAATTACGTCATCGCGCTTTGCACCAATAAGTTTTAAATAGCCCTCATTGATAGAGGTAACAAAACCATTAATATCGTACTCCATAACAAACGATGAAGCGTTCAATGCACTAACCAAACCCTCAAGTTCAAAGGTTTTGCGGGCCGCTTCCTCCTGTGTAGCTTGAAGTTCCTCCATATTCTGGCGCATCTCTTCCTCTTGAGCGGCCATCATTTCTGCTTGCTCCTTGGATTTCATGAATAGTTCGGCTGTTAAGGCATTAACCTTAACAGAATGCAATGTTGTTGCTATGCTTTTTGCAAGTTCGCGTACAAAGCCGATCTCGTGATCCTGAAATTTTCTTAACGATGCAATTTCAATAACACCCATTACCTGCTCCTCGGTAATAAGAGGAATCAAGAATAAGAAGTTTGGATTAGATTCGCCTAACCCAGATGTAATCTCAATGTATTCCTGAGGAATCTCTGTAAGCATAACAATGTCGCGCTCGGCTGCACAAGCTCCAATTAATCCCTCTGCAAAGTGGTATGATTTGTTGAGGAATCGCTTTCTATCATAAGCAAATGCGGAAACCATATCGAAAGTTTTATCGTTAGTTTCCTTATTCTCATTAAGTATAAAAATTCCGCCAATTGAAGCATTCAGATACCAAACTAGGTTTTTGGTAATTTCGTCGCAAAGCAGGCTTAAATTATCGTTGTTTTGACGAAGAATATCTCCAAACTTTGCAAGACCCTCATTAACCCATTTTTTCTTCTCCTCTTCAATTTTACGATTCTCCTCCTCAACTCTTGCATACTTAAGGTTATCGCGCATTTCAATTAACGATTTACCCAACAAATCCTCGTTACTCAATAACTCTACTCTAGCCTCAAGATTTCCAGAACCAATTTCACGGGCAAATTCTGTTTTTGCATTAATACCTTTTATTGATTCAGTTAGAGCATCGGCCATTATGGCTATTTCATCGCCAGTGTTAAGTTTTATGCCCATGCTCTTATCGATTTTTCCTTTAGCAACTTCTTGAAGCAATTCGGTAATCTTTTTAACAGGAATTGTTATGCTATTAGTAACAATAAAAATGATTACAATAAGTACTAAAAGACCAATAAAACCAATAAGAATGCTCAAATTATAGTTTCTGTTTGCATCGGCCATTATGTCGTTTATGGGCACTACTATACCAACAGCCCAAGGTGTGCCTGTATTGCCAATATTTATAGGCGCTACAGAATAATACATTCGTTCACCATTGCTATTGTTTGTTATGAAGTTGAAAGTTTTACCCTTCTGGATGTTATTGAGAAAATTGAATGTTCTATCCAACTCTGGTAGTTTTTCCTTAATATTTTTCTTAAAAATAGATGTATCGGGGTGAGCCACAAAGTTACCACCATGCGAAATCAAAAATGCGTAACTATTAGGGTAGGGTTTAATTTCACCAACGATTTCCTGAAAACGTGTTAATATTAAGTCTGCACCAACCAATCCAATAAACTTACCATTCTCAAGAAACGGCGAAGAGAGGGTGGTCATCATTTGTCCCTCCTGAAGAGCCGAAGAGTAAGGTTCAACAATAATCTCTTTGGCAACACTTTTCATATGGCCATAGGTTGGAGGGTCGCCAGCCAAACTTCTTATTTCACTTTTTGATGATATTACCCCATTGCGCTTATATACGATGTAGAAATGTCTGCCGTAGGGTTTATCCCACTTGGGATCTAAATTGCTTAACTCCCAGCTATCCCAAATCGCATCAACGTGGGTTGTTGTTTGCATTACCCTGTTGTACATTGGGTATATCAACTCCTGCCATTTATCAAATGGAAGTTGCTTGTACTCCATAAATGCATGAGACATAGTTCGCATAACAGCAAAATCCTGGTTAAGTAGTCCCTCAATATTCAGGGCATATTGCCGTGCATAGCTATCGGTTAGTTTTATTGATTGGTCATAGGCAATTCGCCTTGCCGATGAACTGATGAAAAAGAATATTACTGCAAAAAGCAATACGGCTACACCTAGTATGTAAACCAAAATTTTCTGACGAATATTCATTTTTATCTTCATAACCGAGAGTTGAAAGTTTGTGGAAAAAATCAAGTTATAAACTTAAGAAAAAACAAATATAAAAAACATTTAAGAGTCTACTTTATGTTGATAAGAAGAAAAAAAAAGAAAAACCCATTTGTATTGAACTTTAACATTGTATATTTGAGGAGTTTAAAAAAGCCTTTAAGTATGCTCGGTAGAAATAACGCTGAAATTGAGCAGCGTGTTGATATTCTAAAGTCTATTCTTCTGTTTAAGGAGGTAGATAAGTCTGTTTTAACCAAAATGGCCAAGGAGTTATCCCAAAAGAAACTTGATAAAGATGAAGTTTTATTTCGAAAGGGCGACCACGATTACGCTTTATACATTGTGGTTAACGGAAAGGTTAAGGCACATATCGAGAATCATACCTTTGCAACCTTTGGCTCTCTTCAGTACTTTGGAGAGTACTCTTTGCTCGACTCATCGGCTCGTTCAACATCAGTTACTGCGCTGGAAACATCGAACCTCCTTCGTTTAGACCAGTCTCATTTTTTTAAATTTCTCGATACAATTCCTTCGCTTTCCCGAGCAATGCTTTTAGGATTAGTATGGCGATTACGCGATTACAATATACTAGAGGCTGAACTTACTGCTAAAAATCTAGAAATTAAGAAACAAAAGGAGGAGCTCGAAATCCAGCGTAAGGAATTAGAGGCCTTAAATCAAACCAAGGATAAGTTTTTTGCCATTATTGCTCACGATTTACGTAACCCTTTTAGCACAGTGCTCAGTTTATCGGAGCTTTTAGCCAAGGAATTTGATACTTTTGAGCCCGATAAAATGCAGGTTTTCATTGAGCAGATATATAAGTACTCTAACAATACCTTTAATCTTCTTGAAAACCTATTACAATGGTCGTTATTACAAACAGGCAGAACTGTTTTGCGCGCCAAAAATGGCAATATTGGCGATTTCATTAATGAGAATATCGAATTGCTTAAGGGTAATGCATTGCAAAAAAAGATTGAGCTTGTATGGATTAATCCAATGGATTGCTATGCGTTTTTCGACTATAATATGATTACCACGGTAATCCGAAACCTAATTAGTAACGCCATTAAGTTTACTCCCGAAAATGGACGTATTGTTGTTGAAGTAACTGCCGACCCAGAAAAGTACAAAATTTCCGTTCGCGATAATGGTCTTGGAATATCTGCCGAAGACCAAGCAAAACTATTCCGTATAGACTCTAACCCATCAACAATTGGTACTTCGCAGGAACGAGGAACGGGTTTAGGATTGATTCTTTGCCGAGATTTTGTTGAGAAAAACGGTGGAAAAATTGGCGTGGATAGTGAAATTGGAAAAGGTTCAACCTTCTACTTTACCGTTCCAAAATTTCAAAACTAGGAGTAATGCAAATTGCCATTCTTGGCACTAGAGGTATCCCAAACCATTATGGTGGTTTTGAGCGTTTTGCCGAAGTCATTTCAGCGCTGTTTGTTAATTCTGGCCATGTTGTTTATGTGCTTTCTCCCTCAACCACTAACAGAATAGAATATACTGATAATGGAGTAGCTATAGTAAGTATTAAAATTGCCGAATGGTTACCAAAAAACCTGCAAACACTCCTATACGATTACAAATCGCTCAGGTGGGCTTCTCGAAACAATATCGATATTATTCTGGAGTGTGGCTATTCCTTTGCTTTTTGGATTTTGCTCTTCAAAAAAGATTTTCGAAATAGAATATTCACAAACCCCGATGGTGTAGAGTTTAAACGGAAAAAATGGGGATTTCTAGCAAAACTATTCTTAATGGTTTGTGAACGCCTGTCGGTTAAATACTCAAAAGCCATTGTGTGCGACAGCCCTGTTTTGGCCAACTACTTTGAGCAGAAATACAAAATTAAGCCAAACGTTATACCCTATGGGGCATACCCCATTTCAGAGGCCTCCGACCGAGGCATTCTCAGCGAGTATAAAGTTAATTCTGATTACTTTCTTGTTGTCTCAAGGTTTACCCCCGAAAATAGCCTTGAGCAAATTCTTAGTTGTTTTAGTCATAATCAAAAACCGTTACTGGTGGTGGGCAATTTCAACAATCGTTTTGGTATGAAATGCTACAATAAGTATGGCAATTACCCTAATATTAAATTTCTAGGAGGTATCTACAACCAATCTCATCTCAATGCTCTACGATATTACTCCAAAGCCTATATTCATGGCCATAGCGTTGGAGGAACCAACCCTTCCTTGTTGGAAGCCATGGCCAGTAAATGTTTTATTATTGCGCACAATAATGATTACAATAGATTTGTTCTTAACAATAAAGGATTCTACTTTTCCTCTGAAACAGAATTGTATAATTGCATTATGAAACTAGATAGAATGGATAGTTCGAGTATAGAAAGCGTTAAAATCGATTTCATTAATAGAATTTCAAGCGATTTTAAATGGGGCTCTGTTTCCGATGAGTATATCAGAATTTTTAATCAACTTAAAAACTCATAATTAGATGCTTACGGTAGTAATTATAATGATTTCAGGGATTTTAGTTGGTTACCTAATTCGCTCCTTCGGTAAATTCGTAAAGTTTAACGATAAACTTACGACCTGGGCAATTTATGCTTTGCTTTTTCTAATGGGAATTGGCATTGGTGCCAATAAGGTTATTATGAATTCCCTTCATACTCTTGGTTTTAAGGCGCTAATTATATCGATTGGTGGAGTTGCAGGAAGCATCCTTTTAGGATGGTTAACTTATAGGGTTTTCTTTAAAAAAAGCGAGCAATGAAAGGGAGTTTAATTATTCTTGGATTCTTCTCATTGGGAATTCTTATTGGAGCGTACGATATAACTCCAAGTTTTTTGCTGGAAACAGACTATAGCCAGTACGCGCTTTACGTTTTGATGTTCCTTGTTGGTATTGGTATTGGCTCCGACCCCAAGGCTCTGCAAGCAATAAAAGCTATGAATTTCAAAATTTTGCTTATTCCGTTAACCACCATTATTGGCACTGCAATTGGAATGATAGTTATTATTCCTTTACTCGAGGGTGTTAACCTAAAGGAGGCAATGGCCGTTGGGGCTGGCTACGGCTATTACAGCTTGTCGAGTTTAATCATAAAGGACATGCATAGCGAGTGGCTTGGGGTTGTGGCTTTGTTAGCGAATGTTATCAGGGAGATTATTACATTGCTGATGGCTCCAATGTTTGCTATAATTTTCGGTAAAATTGCCCCAATTTGCTCAGGTGGAGCAACTAGTATGGATACGACTTTACCAATAATTTCGAATGCATCGGGTAAGGAGTATGCAATTCCATCGCTGGTTCACGGAATTGTGCTAACAATTCTAGTTCCGTTTATTGTTACCTTTCTACTAAAGCTTTAAAACAAGAAATGATTGGCTTTTGCCAATCATTCTCTTTTAGTTAAATATAAATTTTGCAAGTTTGAATTTCCTTTCGTTGTAAGGTGCATAGCGTAAAGTCGGGTCAATTATGGTGGATGTTTTAATTACGCTCTTCATATGCGAAAAGGTCTCAAAGCTACGCTTTCCATGGTAACTACCCATTCCGCTATTTCCAACGCCTCCAAAAGGAAGCTTTGGATTTACCAGATGCACAAGAGCATTGTTTATTGAGCCACCACCAAACTCAACATTCGAAAGAATATATCTCTCAATTGACTTACTCTCAGTAAATAGATATAGCGCTAATGGATATCTATTCTTTCTGATAATTGGCAAAACATCCTCAATATTCCTGTAGGTTATAATTGGTAGGATTGGTCCAAAAATTTCCTCCTGCATTAATTTATCCTCAAAACTCACACTGTCAATTAAGGTTGGCTCAATATAGTTTTGGGATTCATCAAACCTTCCACCGTGAATTATTCTACCTTCCTTGAGGTATTCCTTTAGTACATTGAATCGTCGACTATTAACAATATGGGTAAAATTCTCGCTAGTAGATGGGTCGTCGCCAAGGAACTGAACAATAGTTTTACGCATCAAATCAACAAATACATCTTTCACACTCTCATGAACCAATAAGTAATCGGGTGATACGCAGGTTTGCCCTGCATTGAAGAACTTTGCCCAAATTAAACGTTGTGCCGAGATTTTTAGGTTGGCATCGGAGTGTACAATTGCAGGACTTTTACCTCCGAGTTCAAGGGTTACTGGGGTTAGATGCTTTGCCGCCATAGCCATAATTTCTTTACCAACATTCGGACTTCCTGTAAAGAATATGTGATTAAATGCATACTTATCTATAAGCATAGGCCCAACCATTGCGCCGGGACCTTGAATTACCGAAACAAAATTTGGCGAAAAAGTCTTAGCGATTATTTTTCCAATTACCTGTGCGGTATTCTTAGTATTATCCGAGGGTTTTATAATTGCACAGTTACCCGCAGCAATTGCTCCCACTAAGGGATTAATTAACAGTTGAAATGGATAATTCCAAGGGCCAATTATCAGAACAACACCCAAAGGCTCTGGGTATATTTTTGATGTGCTTGGATGAATTACAACTGGAGTTGATACCTTTTTGTGCTTCATCCATTTTTTTAAGTTCCTTAACGCAAAATCAATCTCATCGTAAACAATACCAATTTCACTAGTGAAGGCCTCAAACTTTGGCTTATGCATATCCTTGTAAAGGGCATTGAGAATTTCGGTTTCGCTTTCAACAATTGCTTTCCTCAGCGCTTTTAGCTGCGCAACTCTAAATTCGTAACTTTTCGTATTTCCCGAATCAAAAAACTCCCGTTTCAATTCGAATGCCTCTTTAATTATATTTTCGTCCATAACTCTTCTTTAATTGATTACTGACTTATCCTTTAAAACCCCGTTCCACAAACAATTTTACAATGCCCCTAAACCAACTTAACGGTAATAATCTTCTTAGTAAAAGTAATGCTGGTGCTTGAGTTCCTGCCGGATATCTTAATCTGAAACTTCTATCCAATGCCGCTTTATAAATTTTTTTGGCTACAACTTCTGGCCCTGGTGCATTTACTCCGGCATTCTGGGTGTTCTCAAATGCAACTTTTGAATAGTTGTCGTAATCCGTTAATCCTTCCCTTTTGAATAAATCCTGCGACCTGTCATAAAAATCGGTTTTAATTGCTCCGGGCTCAATATTCTTTATTTTGATGTTAAAAGGACGTAATTCGTACTGCAATGCCTCTGCAAAACCTTCAACGGCCCATTTTGTTGAGTGGTAAACACTGTAAATAGGAAATGTTATTAAGCCTCCCACAGAGGTTACATTAATAATTGTGCCCGATTTCTTTTGTCTGAAATATGGTAAGATAGCCCTTGTAACATTCATTACTCCAAAAACATTTGTATTGAACTGTCGCTGAATTTGCTCCTGCGATGCAGCCTCAAAAACACCAACCCCACCATAACCTGCGTTATTAACAACTACATCTATTCCGCCAAACACACTAATGGATTCTTCAATTGCAGATTGAATAGATACTGGGTCGGTTACATCTAACTTAAAAAGTTTGATACCATCAACTTTCGATAGTTCTTTTTCCTTTTCGGGTGTACGCATTGTAGCGGCCACATTCCATCCTTTCGATGCAAAATAAAGTGCGGTACTCTTTCCTATTCCCGACGATGTTCCAGTTATTAAAACAGTTTTTTTCATAGTATTGTATTTTTATTGATTTTACTTATTTGAGATACCATCCCACGAATACTCAATGGCCTGCTCAAGTACTTGAAGGGTGATATTGCTATTGTTTTCGTAGTACATTTGAACCGTTGAGGCAACGCTTCCGTAAACCAACTCACCAATTAATTGTGCATCCATAGGTTTTAGCAAGCCCGACCTGATTCCTTCAGCAAAAAATTCAATTATGGGTTGATAGTACTGCTTTGCCTGAACTTTTATATCGTCCGATATCAGTGGCGAGTGACCAAGTTGTGCTGAGAAATTAAATGCCAATGGGTTTTGGGTATAGTAGTAGTAGAGCGATTTCCATAAAACCCAAAATTTCTCCTTATAGCCCAAATCCACATTCAGCTTGGCCACAAGCAAATCGCCAAACTCCTTCTTAACCTTTAGGTAAAGTTCGTTTACCAATTGCTCCTTACTGGCAAAGTGGTGGTAAATTGTTCCCGCTGCAACTCCCGCTTCCTTGGCAACTTGTGCCATAGGAGTTGCCTGAATACCTTGCTGCTTAATAAGCCTGAGCATTACCTCTAATATCTTGTCTTTCTTATCCATATATAAACCGACTGAATGTTCATTCGGTAAAGTAACGCATATTTTCTTATTTTGTTTAGTTGATTTAGACTTTTTAGCTTAAACCAATGACTGTTAAAGAAATCAAAAACGAAAACCAATACCTAGAGTCATGAAAAATCTTATAATGCTGTTTTTGGTGTTATCGTCTATAAATCTATTTGCTCAAGATGTAGAAGTAGATGCTATTAAAAAGGTTATCGACAAAGCATACATCGAAGGAATTCATAACAATGGCGATTTAAACGAAACCCGAAAAGGATTTCATCCAGGTTTCGATTTACTTATGTTACAGAATAATCAGTTAAATAAGTTGCCAATATACAATTGGATTGAGAGCTCTGAGCGTGCTCGTAAGGAGAATCCTAATGTTCAACGTCCTAAAACCACCGTTAACTATGTTAACATTGATATTACAGGAACTGCAGCAGTGGCAAAAATTGAATTACTCCGCGAAGGGAAATTAATTTTTACCGATTACTTAATGCTTTACAAGTTTGAGGAAGGATGGAAAATTGTAGGGAAAACATACTTCCGACATCCATAGTTTGTTAGTTGTTTTGTTTGGGTTAAACGGGGAGTAGATTTTCTATTCCTCGTTTTATTTTGATAGAAAGATTATTGGCAATAAATTTGTTATAAATGAAATATTAATCAAACAAGTAGTATCATGAAAAAACTGTCAACAATAATATGTTCATTGATAATGGTATTATCGATAAATGGGTTTGCGCAGGAAGCTGGCAAGAAAAAACTAGAACAGGATTTTGAACAATATAAACAAAATAGAGAAACCGATTTTCAGAAATTCAAGAAACAGCGCGAGGAAGAACTAAAAAAAATGGCGCAGGAGTACCAAGATTACTATAACACCATGATGGGCTTAAAAACTTACTACGTGGAGAAAAAAGATACCGCCAAGGCAAATGCTGTAGATGATATTATTAAGTTTGAGGAAAGTATTACTTACGCCCTTGGTAAGCGAATTAAGGTAACTGAGCAGGTTAAGGTTACACCCGTGGAAGAAACAAAAGTAGAAACTACCCAAAACGAAAACACAAAACCTTACTTCCTTAAGGATGCCAACAAGCAAACAACCGAAGAGGTAAAAACTGAGGAAGTAAAGCCACAATTAAGTACCAACGAAACCCAGCCCGAAACAACCTTTACACCTCTCCCTTCAGATGGTGATGCAATTCCCGTGCTAACTCCTTTGCCTAAAGCAAAATCGAAAATTACATCGCCTTTTGGTGTGCGGATGCACCCTACACTTCACAGGCCAATAAAGCACAATGGTGTTGACTTTGGCTCTGGCCGGAATACAGAAATTTATGCTTCGGCTAATGGTAAAGTTGTACTTGCAGAATTCAACAGAAGTTTTGGAAATTATATAATTGTAGAGCATAAAGACGGAACATCATCGCTATACGCGCACCTGGAAAGCATCCAAGCAACAAAAGGTAGCACCGTTAAAAAAGGCGATTTAATAGGATATACTGGAAGTACAGGACGTAGTTCGGGCGCTCATTTACACTACGAGGTTAGAGTATCGGGAATTCCAGTAAATCCAGAGGGTTACTTGAAAGAGGTGAAGTAGAACTTTATAACCTTTGTTTTGATTGGGCAGAGCCTAAGTGAAAGAATAGATTGAGGTACCAAATATGATACGAAGGCGATAGAAGACGCACGCGAACAGGGGAGGGATACTTACAAACTTCAAACTTATTGATGACATCTTATTTTGTTAGATGAAGATGCATATCAATGCATCAAGAAAACTAAAATGCAAAAAGGTTAGGAAATACATTAACCTAACCTTTTTGGAATAAGAATTTCATTTCTGTTTATTTCGCAGGTTCAGGAATACGTTTTACCTTAAACTTTCCTTTTACATGGTAGGGTGGAATGTCTTTCTTTACAGTTTCATAGAAATCGCCCTCGTAGGTTCCCTCAATGTATTCGCCTACAGCTCCCACCTTGTTTATGGTAACGCTACCTTGAGAACAAGAAAGGCTAAATCCATTAATTCTTTTAGTAATTAGGCCTTCATGTATAAAAACATTAGTGAACATTGTGGTTGTACCTGGTTGGGCGGTATAAATTTCCATCTCTAAATACATATAAATATTGTTGCCCAAGTCAATATCTATTGGAGCATAAATTTTTATTCCGTTTGCTTCTTTAACGTCATAGTTGGTTAAGAAGCCTTCAAAACCATCAGGGTTGCCAAGATTAAAGGTTGGGTTATTGAAAGATTTTTCTCCAACATTGAATGTTCCTGTAATGGTTATGGCGTTGCTTGCTGACTCTTCATCGTCTTTCTCACACGATACAAATGTTGCACCCACTAGGGCAAACACTACAATCAAGGGAAATAGTTTTTTCATTATAAATTTTTATAATTAGTGATTATAGTTGTAAAATTAATAATTTCATGCCAGTATCCAAATAATAAGAAATACCTCTGTTCGCTTATTTTCTTTAGACTTGTACGTTCCATGTCACATTGTTTTAATATCGCACTCGTCTTAAGACGAGTGCGAACCGAAAAAAATACTATCAGTTAAAAACAGGCACTTGGTAAAAATCCTTCACAGAATTTGTATACTCGCTGTAGTATATAGGGTATTTTCGCTGGAAAATTGTGGGATTTTTCACATTTAACGGAACAAGCGTCAGCTTGGTTTTATCGTTGATTGTTAGCCTTGGGCCTGCTACACCAATCCTATTATCGAAAGTAGCATCAAAATAGAACAAATACTTTGCTGCAAACTTTAAGTAGTTAGCCTTTTCTGTTTCGTTGGCAGTTCTATTTAAGCTTACAATTTTTAAATCAGCCTTATTATTCTGTACTGCTTGCTTAAACTCCACTGCACTTAGAGGAACATTGTTTAGCACTGGAATGGCATTGAACTGTCCGTCAAGGAACACCCATTTTCTTAGTTCAGGAAGGTATACCTCAGCGGCAACGTGGCCTGCACCGTATTTTACCTTCTCAACATCGCGGGTTTTAAGTCCAATAACCCGGGCGGGTAATCCAATACTGTTGAGAGCCGCAGCGCTAACAATTCCATACTCAACGCATCGGAAGCTTTTACCGGTTTTTGCTTCTTCCAGAATTGATATTGCATCGGATTTTTGTGGCTGGTTACTTCCGCTATGGTTCCATTGCTGGCGAGTCCATTGCAGAATTAGCAAAACCTTCTCGAATTCACTATTTGCTTTTTGGGTTAGGGTATCGAGACCATAATTAACTCTTAGTTTTCGGAGATACTCGTTTCCAGCCGTATCGGAATAAACAAACCTATAGCTGGGGTTGATATCATCGGAAAATGAAACATCAACAATTTTGGGCGAAGGGCTATAATTTATCATACTAAAAAATGAAACACAGCCCGATAAAAGGATTGCGAAGGCAAAAAATGTAATAACAGCAAATTTTTTCATTGTAGCGAATTTTAAAAATTGGAAGCAATTTAATTATCTTTATCCAAATTCAAAATCCAATGAGGTTGTTCCTGCTAAATATATTTCTGGCTGCTTTTTGCCTTGCAGGATCTCTTTGGTACAACTCCACATTTACTCATAAACTAGAATTTGATTCTCACCCTATTACAATTACTGAAAAAACTGAAAGCGATATCATAAATATTCCGCTTATTAGGGCTGGTAAGTTGCTGCTAATTGAAGCAAAAATCGACGATAAGATTGGGAACCTTGTATTCGATACAGGCTCGGCAGGTCTGGTACTCAACTCAACCTACTTTCGCGATTATGTTAAAACTGAAAACTCTGTATCGCACGGAATTACAGGCTCCATTGGCTCAACACATAGCATTACCACCGATAGTATTTGTTTGGCGATTTGCTTTACCGCAATGTAAGAGCAGATTTGGTTGACCTTGGACATATTGAGAATAGCCGAGGAATAAGGGTTTATGGACTTATCGGCTTTAGCCATTTACGCAACTACGAGGTTATTATCGATATTAAAAACAGTCAACTTACGCTTATTAGGGTTGATAGGAAAGGGAATAAGCTAAATAATTCCGATTTTACTTTTAAACCCGATATTGTTGAAAGCATTGAGGAGTCCAACAACATTGTGTTTTTTACTGGTCAAGTTGCCGGTAAGCCTGTTAAGTTTTGCTTTGATACAGGAGCCGAGATAAGTTCCATAAGTACTTCGTTACCGCGGAGCATACTTAACACAATCTCCATAACCCGCCGTACAAGTTTAATGGGTGCTGGTGCGGTAAGGCGCGATGTGCTTTTTGGCATTATAAACGATTTTAAGCTGGGCAGTAAAAGCTACGATGGTATGGAGACTATTATTACCAACCTTTCGTCGCTGGAAAGTGTTTACAACAAACAATTTGGAGGTGTTGTTGGTTACGAGTTTTTAAGCAAGGGCATTGTAAGCATTAACATCCGTAAAAAGCAGATGGGTATTTGTTACTATAATACCGAGGAGAAATGAGAATGAAACTAAAAATACTATTGCTTTGCGCATACCTACTAGTAACGGTAGTTGCTTGGAGTCAAACCAATCCTAAAAATTCGTGTCGAATTGTGGACGATAGGCTTGTTTTTACCTATAACCTAAACTGGACCGATAATCAAAAGAAAGAATTTACTGTTTTATTTGATATTGATAGCGCTGTAATTGCAAATATAAAAAAGGGAACTACAGAATTTACTGCTAATGGAGTGGTATGGAAATCAAAAAAGATATCTGCTTCAGTTATTGAATTTTCCAAACTACTCAATGAGGGTTCTGCAATTCAGCAAACGGTTGATAATATTACGTTAGAATCGAATGTAAAGTATGCCTATGAGGAGGGAACTATATTTGCCAACTACGGAGTAAATCGTTTTGATGACGAGGATGCGTTTAATTACAAAAACGGCGTGGCTCACTTTTTCCTTCCCGATAACAATAATGCTAAACGGGTTTATATTTCGGGTTCGTTCAACGCTTGGAGCACAATGAAAACCCCAATGCAAAAAATTGAGAATGGCTGGGTTGTTAGCATTAAACTTCAACCCGGAAAATATACCTACAAGTACATTGTTGATGGACGATGGATGCACGACCCAAATAATAAGCAACGCGAAAGGAATGAGCATGGAAGCTACAATTCAGCGGTATATTGCTACAACCATAAATTTACCCTGAATGCTTTTCCAAATGCCAAAAAGGTAATGCTTGCAGGCAGTTTCAACAATTGGAATCCAAACGATTTGAAACTTGAGAAGACAAAAGAAGGCTGGGAAATTCCAATGTTTCTAAGGGAAGGAACCCATGCCTACAAGTACATAGTTGATAATAACTGGGTGCTCGACCCAACAAATAAAGTTACCCGGCCCGATGGTCGAGGAAACATTAACTCATTTATTGGAATAGGGAATTCATATACGTTTAAACTAAAAGGGTATTTAACCGCAGAAAGGGTGTTTTTGGCCGGAAATTTCAACGCATGGAACGGAGGTGAACTGTTGATGCAGAAAACTGAAGACGGTTGGATTTTGCCCTATAATTTAGCCTCGGGTAACTATGAGTACAAATTTATTGTAGATGGCAAATGGATTACCGACCCCGATAACCCAACCACAATAGGAAGCGGCAACTATACCAACTCTATTTTGGCTGTAAACCCTAACTATACTTTCAAAATAAAAGGATTTTCCAATGCCAAATCTGTATCAATATCAGGTAGTTTTAATGGATGGAACCGCGATGGTTTCCGGTTGAAAAAAACATCAAACGGTTGGGAAATATCGCTTTACCTAAAACCAGGAAAGTACACCTATAAACTGATTGTTGATGGCGAGTGGTTACTCGACGCCGATAATAAACTTTGGGAGCAAAACGAGTTTGGAACGGGGAACTCTGTGGTTTGGATAAATCCCTAAATCTACCTCCATTCAGCACAAATGGCTTCTTTGGCTACTTTCGTTCTGTTATTTGTATTTTTTAATTGTTGTCAAATTAATCATTTAATACAGAACAAAATCGAAGATTTTATCGTTAAATTTGTAGTGTGTGAAAACTCGTAAAAATGAATTCTGCAGAAATCAAATTGGACTTATTTAGAAGAATTGATAGCATAAAGGAATCTGACCTTGAGAAAATATATATCGATTTCCTTAAGTTGCTGAACGCAAGGCTTCCTTATAAGTTGTCGAACGATGAAAAAGCCGCTATTGACGAAGCTCTTGAGGCAAGTCAAAAGGGCGAATCTTTTTCGCACGAAGAAGTTATTGATGAGGCGAAACGTAAATTCCCAACTTTAAATTTTAAATGAGAAGTTTAATTTGGAATAAATTAGCCAAAGTTGATTATTACGAAAATATTGACTACTTGCTGCGCGAATGGTCTGAAAAGGAAGCCCAAGAATTTATTGATGAGGTGCAGGAAATCGAGAATATTTTAAGAAAGGGAGTTGTTGAGTTTCAGGATACAGATAGACAAGATGTTAAACGCTGCGTTATATGCAGGCAGGTAACATTGTTTTATAGGGTTATCGATTCAAATACAATAGAACTTTTACGTTTTTGGAACAATCATAAAGATATAAAGGCATTACATCTATAACCCTTTCTAGGCTGAAGTTTTAAAATAGACAAACGTGATTTGTGAACACAAGCAGAATTATTTTAAACTGTTTTTGTAACATACTCTACCGGCAAAGTAACCAGCAATGAATGGCTAATATGGTCAATTTTAAGAAGAATTTTCCTTTTACCTGAATGCTCAACAATTTCGCCAACAATTCCTTTTAGCCCACCGAATTTTACCTCAACTTTGGTTCCTGCTTCAAACTCCTCTGCTACCGTTTCAATTTCAATATCCTGAACCAATAGTTGTTTTACTTGGTCAATTTGACGCTCAGGGATTACTGCGGCTTTACCTCCAAATGTAACATAACGGACCACGCCTGAGGTGTTTAAAACATCGTAGTATTGGCGCTGGGTTATTCTAACAAAAATGTAAGAGCTGAAAAGTGGCTCTTCAACCATTTTTTTCCTATCGCTCCATTGTTTCAAACGTTTTTGAAGCGGTAAAAATGTCTCTATACCCGCCTCAACCAAGCGAGTGTAAACCTTCTTTTCGTTTCGTGGTTTTGTGTATGCCGCTAGCCAAAAACTGTGTTCCATTTCTATTGGAATTATAAGTACAAAGGTAATTATATTAAGTTTATAATGTATTTACACAAACTCTGTCAGGGTTTTAAACCCTGACAGAGTTGCTCATTGGATAAATGTGTAATTCATTAATGGAAACTATATAAAACAAGTATCAACAAAAACTAATCAAATTTTGTGTTGAATAGTTTATATTGATTGTAAGGCAATGGGTTAGACATGAAAAATTTTTGACAAAAAACTTGATTAACAATGTTAATTTTATTAACATTGTTTTTCTTTTCCATAAAACATTGCCTCTTCCACAATGAAGAACAAAATTATCCAGGAGAAAAGAATGAGGGGTTACTTCATTCAAGCAGCTAAGGAAATCCTTAAGGGGGAAGGATTGGATAGCATTAGCGTTCGTAACATTGCCGACCAAGCAGGTTACTCATATGCAACTCTTTATAACTATTTTAAGGACGTAAAGGATTTAATTTTTGAGTGTATAAAGGATTTTCAGGAGGAGTGCGAAGAGTTTGTCATCAAAGAAACAAAAAACTCGCCGCGAGGAACCGAGAAAATAAAGGATATCACCAAGGCCTACGTGAAGTATTTTGTTGAGTATCCTGGGGTATTTGAACTTTTTTTCTTGGAAAAAATCTCCGAAATTGAGAATAAGCAACCCACATCGGAGTTAATATGCTCATTCCTCGATAGACTTTGCGAAGAGGAGTGGAAATACTGTACAAAGGAAGAAATTGTTGGCATTGGTTCCGCCGATAAGATGCGTACAATCCTGAAATATCAAATTCCAGGATTACTGCTGCTTTACCTCAATAGGCATTATCCGCCCGATTATAAAGAGTTCTTAAGTTTGGTGGACCGTCAACTGGAGAAAATAATTAAGGCCGAAACATCAGCCAAAACTCCAAGTTTATTCGAGCCCGATATCCTAAACTTTATTTTTGAAGACGATTCCAATAGGTTAATATTTATACACTATACCAAGGACGAGTACACTGCTCGCAAAATTATTCAGGAGGGATTTAGATATACTGAAACATTCTACAATACTGCAGAGCAGGTGGTTAACGATAAACTCGATTTGATGTACAAGCACAATATGTACAAGTATTACGGTAATTATGTGGTTATTATTGCAATTACCCGAGAGTTGTTTACCTACTATGCCAACGAAGTTAAATCTAGAGGAATTAACATCTATATTGAAAATATTTTTAGCGAAACACCCCCATCGCTAAATGAGAATGAGGATAAAGTTTTTACATTGCCCAATCAATTCATCAAGGGTTATGTAAATTATGAGAATGGGAGCATTGTGTTCAACTCAAACTTCAACCCTTCTTACAACTCGCCTATTTTTGAGAAGAATTTAGAGTAGTAACTATTTCAGTTTGCTGAAAAACATTGTAATTGACATCCAGTAATCCTTGCTTGAAGGATTGCTCTTCCATAGCGCCTTTGAGCCGTGTTTACCATCATCGGTTGGGCAATGGAATATTTTAAGCGATGGCTTAATATCCCCGGCAAGTTCTTTTACAGTATTACACTCCTCCTTCGAAGAAAGTAAAAGGATAGGAACTGATATTTTTGATATTTTCGATTTGATAAAATCGTCTTCACCAAAGTATTCTCCAGGAGAGAAAACTACAGCAGCCTTAATCCGAAGGTTTTTTGCAGTTTCAATTAATGCAAGTGATGCGGAATAGGAACTTCCCCAAATAACAATGGGCAAATCTGTTTTGCTTTTGATAAAGTCTAAAGCAGCATCAATATCTTGAATTGCATCAAGATATTCAACGGATAATCCCTTCTCCTTGGCCAGTTTTGCAGTTTCATTTTTAATGTAATTCACCTCATAACCAGAGCGTTGGTCTATTGCCAAACAGTTGTAACCAAGTTTTGTTAAGCGTGGAGCAATTTCACGGTACTCGCCACGGCTATAACCTGCCTGATGTAAAAGCAGTATATAGGGCTTGTTGATATCTGCAACGTACAAATCGGCCGTAATGGTTAGCCCATCCTTTGAAGGGAATGTAATGGTTTGCTGCGTAAAGCCTGTTAACGTAGAGAACACAGCAAGCACAAGGGTTATTAAACCTCTCATCTATTTAAAATGTTTGAGTAAGCGATTCGGCAATTATAGTAACAACATCCTCGTTTACCTCAACAAATCCACCAGCAGGTATATTAAAAAGCAATTCCGCCCCATCGTTCCGTATTACCCTAACAATTCCTGGTTCTAATGATGATACGATGGGTGCGTGCTTTTGAAGTATTCCAAAAGAACCCTTACTTCCTGGTACTTGAATGTACTGGGTATCATCAATTAAATAGGAGTTCTCAGGTGAAATTAGGTCACACTTCATAGTATCAACTTAACTATTGTTTGGCTTCTGCCAGCAAACGCTCTCCTTTTTCAATGGCATCCTCAATTGTACCAACAAGGTTGAATGCAGCCTCCGGGTATTTATCTACCTCACCATCCATAATCATATTGAAGCCCTTAATGGTATCCTTAATATTCACCATAACACCCTTAATACCAGTAAATGCCTCGGCAACGTGGAATGGTTGTGATAGGAAACGTTGAACCCTACGTGCACGGTGAACCACAATTTTATCGTCCTCCGAAAGTTCGTCCATACCAAGAATTGCGATAATATCCTGCAATTCCTTGTAGCGCTGAAGTAAGTTTTTAACGCGTTGAGCTGTGTTATAGTGCTCTTCACCTACAACGTCGGGCGATAAGATTCTTGATGTAGAATCAAGCGGGTTAACTGCAGGGTAAATACCCAACTCCGAAATTTTACGGTCTAACACCGTAGTCGCATCTAAGTGTGCAAAAGTTGTTGCAGGCGCAGGGTCTGTTAAGTCGTCGGCAGGTACATAAATAGCCTGAACTGATGTAATAGAGCCCTTTTTAGTTGATGTAATACGTTCCTGCATTAAACCCATTTCCGTTGCAAGGGTTGGTTGATATCCCACAGCCGAAGGCATACGGCCAAGCAATGCGGAAACTTCAGAACCAGCCTGAGTAAAACGGAAAATATTATCAATAAAGAAAAGAATATCGCGTCCTTGTCCATCCTCGCCACCATCGCGGAACGACTCAGCAACGGTTAAACCAGACAATGCTACTGATGCACGGGCTCCAGGAGGCTCGTTCATCTGTCCAAAAATAAGCGTGGCTTGGGAGTTTACTATTTCATTGTTATCAACCTTTTCTAAATCCCAACCACCTGCAAGCATGGATTTTTTAAACTCTTCGCCATAACGAATAACATCCGATTCAATCATTTCGCGAAGCAAATCGTTACCCTCACGGGTACGCTCACCAACACCAGCAAATACTGACATACCGCTATAACCCTTTGCAATATTGTTGATAAGCTCCATGATGATAACGGTTTTACCAACTCCAGCGCCTCCAAATAGTCCAATTTTACCGCCCTTTGAGTATGGCTCTAATAGGTCGATAACCTTTATACCCGTAAATAGCACCTCTTTTTCGGTACTAAGCTGGTCGAACTTGGGCGGCTTATTGTGTATTTGGTAGTTACTCTCACGGTTAACCGACGAAAGACCATCAATAGCTTCGCCAATTACGTTTAGTAATCGACCCTTAATTTGGTCGCCAACAGGCATTGTGATTGACTTGCCAGTTGTATAAACTTTCATTCCACGGCACAAGCCGTCCGTCGAATCCATTGCAATTGTACGAACAGTGCTTTCGCCTATGTGTTGTTGACACTCAAGCACCAACTTAGTTCCATCTTCGCGAACCAAATCAAGCGCTTCGTAAATGGCGGGTAATTTAACGTTTGCATTGCTAAAAGCAACGTCAACCACGGGGCCAATTATCTGAACTACTTCACCATATATCTCAGACATAATCGAAATTTTTCAGTATACTCAAAGTTACTAACTAATGTGGAAAAAACACCCTAAATAAACATCATTTTGACGGGAAGTGCAATCAAAAGTTAATATTTATTTTTTGGATGAATAATTCCCTATAAAAAGTTTAAAACCGTTATCAATTTCAGATCTTAAATCTACTTGACCATAAATTGATGCTATATTACTTAGCTCACTCAATGTTTGTAAACTAACCCTATAATCGTAGTCAAAATAACCTTGGAATCGAGGTTCAAGACTATCGATATACTTTAACTTTTGAATCAGTATATTATTATATTTTTTTACTATGGCATTAGCCTTCTCTGTTTGATTTAATTTATAGTAATTCTCAGCTATTCCAATCATAAAGAAATCGTAAGGATATTTCTCGTGTGGCATTAAGTCAGTAACTTTATTGAGGACATTCAATGCCGAATCCTTTTTATTCTCCTCAATTAACTGACTTGCCAATCTGTTAAATGTATTTCTTAACTTTAAAACCATAGCCGTACGTTGGTTGTTGTGGTCGATAAATACATCGGGCTCATTCATTCTGCCCCACTTGAAGGTGCTCATCAACTTTTCATAGAGAATATCATTATCAATTCTACCTATTGAAAGGAAGTCGGCAGGTGTGGTTTTTATAGGAACAAGTCTATAAGCAAACCCATCGTGTTGTAGGTATTCCGAAAGACCAACATCCCCATCGCCGTGAGGAGAAACAAAGTAGATTGGACGCTCCCAGTTGTTATTTGCGATGATTTCAAGAATCATCATTGCAGCCTTTTGAATATGAGAGCCCTTAATGGTCCACTCCATTGTTGGAACAATTAATGACTCGTCCTTTGCTTTAACTATTCCACTCGATAGAACTTTTTCTTTATTAACAGTTAACTTAAGTTTATTTGTGGGTATGTAAGGAAGTGGGCTTTCACCTGGCACTTGAAGTTTAGTGTTTGCATCATCACTAGCAAGAAATGTCATTATATTCTTAAGCTCAACTGCCTCGTTAATTCGGCTGTATATGTAGACAATATCGCGAGTTCCCTGAACATATTTACTGTGATCCATTGATATAGGAACAGGTGCGGATTCATAGCACTTCATCTTCATTTGGTCGATATACCAATCGGTTCCAAGTAAACTTAAGTTAACAATTCTAACATCGGTTCTAATTCCCTCAACCTCTTGAGCGTACCAAAGCGGGAAAGTATCGTTATCTCCATTAGTGAATAGAATTGCATTGGGTGGGCATGAATTTAGGTAGTTAGCGGCAAAATCGCGCGCAGTGTAACGGCCAGACCTATCATGGTCATCCCAATTCTGAGTAGCCATAATTAGTGGAACAGACATACACAGAACTCCTGCCGCACTAGCAGCAGTTGTTTCAGTAAGTATTTTTTTAGACCATTCATAAACGGCCAAAACACCCAATCCAATCCAAATTGTAAAGGCGTAAAAAGAACCAGCATAAGCATAATCGCGCTCACGGGGTTGCAAAGGATACTGGTTGAGATAAATAACAATTGCTAAACCTGTTAAGAAGAACAGCATGAAAACCACAAAAAAGTTTCTTTTATCTTTTCTTAAAACCAATTGATAGTAAATACCAATAAGTCCAAGAATTAAAGGAAGGAAAAAGTAAGTATTGCGTGATGGATGGTTTTTCATGTCATCGGTAAGTGCATTCTGATTACCAACAAAAATCCTATCAACTGGTTTAATACCGCTAATCCAATTTCCATTCTCAATACCACCATGGCTTTGAACATCATCTTGCCGACCAACAAAGTTCCACATAAAGTAGCGAATGTACATATGGCCAACCTGATAACGGAAAAAGAAAATTAGATTTTCTCCAAATGTCGGTTTATAACGTGTTTCGGTTTCGCCATTTCTGTTTTGAATCTTAATTGGAGTCCCTTCTACCATACCCCAGTCCTTATACTGCTCAACATGATCCTCAGCAGGACTGTACATTCTGGGAAATATTGTTTTAAATCTACTGTCGAATTCGTAATTGGTCTTTAACCAAGTCTCCTCGTACCGTCCATTTTTTTGTGTTCTTGTATTTTTTTCTTTGGAGTCTGTTACTGGAGCATTATAATACTGGCCATATATAAGTGGACGGTCTCCATACTGCTCTCGGTTTAGGTAACTGATTAGAGAAAATACATGCGATGGGTTATTCTCATTAATTGGAGTGTTTGCCCTTGCTCTAATTAAAATCATTGCATACGAAGAGTATCCAATTAGAATAACAGTGACAACAAGCAGAGCAGTGTTAAAAATTGAGTGATTTCGTTTGTGAGTATAAAGTATTCCGAGGGTTAATGCTCCAAAAACTAGAATAAGATAGAATACAAATCCTGTGAAGTAGGGTAAACCAAAACCATTCACAAACAAAAGTTCAAACAAAGAGCCAAGTTTGAAAAGGCCAGGAATAATAACATATAAAATGGTTAAAAGAATCACTGATGATATGGCTAGAGTTACAATAATGCCATTTCGGGTGGTTTTATACTTACGGAAATAGTAAACAAATGCAATTGCAGGTATGGTAAGCAGATTGAGCAGGTGAACGCCAATGGAAAGACCCATCATGTAGGCGATAAAAATCAGCCAGCGATTAGCGAAAGGCTCATCGGCAACATCTTCCCACTTAAGAATTGCCCAAACTACAATGGCGGTAAAGAACGATGACATTGCATAAACCTCACCCTCCACTGCTGAAAACCAGAACGTATCGGAGAAAGTATAGGCCAATGCGCCAACAGTTCCGCTTGCAATAATGGCAACCATTTTTGACATAGATATGCTTTCCTCACCCTTAACAATTAACTTGCGGGCCAAGTGAGTAATTGTCCAGAAAAGGAAAAGAATTGTAAATGCGCTAAGCAAGCCCGACATTGCGTTTACCATTAATGCAACCTGCGATGGTTCATTAGCAAATAGCGCAAAAAATCTTGCTATCAACATAAATAATGGTGCTCCTGGAGGATGTCCAACCTCAAGTTTAAATGCCGTTGCAATAAATTCTCCACAATCCCAAAAACTGGCGGTTGACTCAATGGTCATTAAGTAAACCAGGGCTGAAACGGCAAAAACTATCCACCCTGCAATGTTGTTAACTCGCTTAAACGTATTCATCTGAGGTCCTTATTTTAAGTTCATTTTATTGTTGCCAAACAGCAAAAGTAGAATATTTTGGGTATTAATAGGTTTACCGCATTTAAATCTTTGTTAAAAAAAATGAAGAAGAAGGAAAAGGCGAATTTAGATTGTAAAATTTCAAACAAAGACCTTGGTTCAAAATCTGCGAAAAATTTGTAGAAAAAAGCTGAACATATGAGACTTTTATCAGTAGAAAATAACATTAACGCAATTTATAATGAGCAAATTACCCATAATGCGTAACCGATATAAAGTATAATCGTAAAATCATTTTAATTTAAAATTTGTTTAGGTGTAAATGAACCTTTTTTGGATTTTGCAATCGAATAATTGAATTAACTTTGCACCCCATTTTTTGATGATTATGGCAGAAAAACAGGACTGGAAACAAAAATTAAGTTTTGCATACTCCACCAACCCTGACTATAAACCAGAGGAAGAGGAGACGCAAATTGAACAACGTGCACCAAGCCAGCAAAACC
Organism: uncultured Rikenellaceae bacterium; assembly: GCA_964617235.1. Lineage (GTDB taxonomy): Bacteria > Bacteroidota > Bacteroidia > Bacteroidales > Tenuifilaceae > SB25. The sequence continues at coordinate 26,027 of CAZTVY010000001.1, forward strand.
TACTGGTTACCTTTGAGCGTAAGCATAGAGGAGGCAAATCCGTTACGCTTATTAAAAACTTTGTTGGTAGTGTGGATGAAATGGAGAGCCTTTGCAAAAAAATAAAAACCAAATGCGGTGTTGGTGGCTCGGTTAAAGATGATGAGATACTCATACAGGGCGAAATAAAGCAAAAAGTTGCTGATTTGCTTAAGGAGTGGGGATATAGAGTGAAAGTTTCGGGTTGATAATTTTTAAATATTAAGCAATGAACTATTTAAAATCGTTTATTTCTATTCTCTTGTATTTTGTACTAAACAATTTATATGCTGATACACTAACAATTATGCATTATAACCTAATGTATTACGATAAGAATGTATATGGGTGTAACAGTGAAACAAATAATGTTGATAGTAAGGATGGCTACCTGAGAACCATTATAAACTTCGTAAAACCTGATATTTTCACTGTTAATGAATTAAATACATCAACGGCTAGTTCTGAGAGAATTAAAACAAATGTTCTGAATATAAATGGAGAAACGAAGTATTTAAGAGCAAATACCTCTGGTAGTTATATTTCAAATATGATATACTATAATTCAGAGAAGTTAGTTTTAAAATCGCAAGCAGAAGTAGCAACATCTCCAAGAATTACAGATGTTTATACCCTCTATTTAAAGACAGAATCCATTTCAACTGGAGATACAATTTTTTTAACCTGTTTTGTTATTCATATGGATGGTGGGGCAGTCGGAACGGATTCGTCATCTCGAGCCTCGTCTTCACTAAAAATTATGAATTATATAGAACAAAAGAATATTTCTGGGAATATTTTACTGCTCGGTGATTTAAACTTGTATACATTTAAAGAAGGAGCATATATTAATTTAACTACACCCGTTGGAGCAAACAATTTTAGATTTTACGACCCAATTGATAAAGAAGGTAAATGGAGTAGTAATTCAACTTTCAGTTACATTCATACTCAATCAACTCACACTACTAGTAATGGTTGTTTTATAACAGGAGGTATGGATGATAGATTTGACTTCATTCTATCGTCAATAGATATTTTAAATTATTCAAAAGGGCTTAAATATTATAGCTATAAAGCAGTTGCTCAAGATGGTAATAGATACAATCAATCTCTCTTATCGCCAGAAAACAAAAGCGTTCCCTCTGAGGTATTAAATGCGCTTTACAATATGTCAGACCATCTTCCTGTTGAGATGAAGTTAGTCTATACCAACAATACAACCTCGGTTCAAAGCAACGATTATGGAAACAAAATTATTTACAACAACCCAGCCCCTGAGAAACTTAGAATATTGCTGAATAGTGAAACTGAATCAATTTCATCGGTTAATATTTTTAGTATTATTGGGCAGAGGGTAATTTCCAATAGATATTCCGATAATAGCAAGGAGGTAGAAATTTCTACAACTGATATTAACTCGAAAATTTTTATTGTAGAAGTTATATTATCAAATGGTTACCGCAAAACATTTAAAGTGTTAAAATAAGCAGTTGAGGAAAGTTTTTATATTAGGCATTCTCCTTTTTTGTGCTTATGGGTTAAAAGCACAATACTTCGAAACGGGCGTTGAGCCCTTTTCGGTTAAATGGAGACAGATTTCCAAAGGAAAAATCAGGCTGATTTACCCTTTGGGAACAGATAGTATTGCCCAAAATTATCTCTCACTTCTTTCTGTAACCGACACCCTGTTGGGCAAAGACTACTGTTTAGGTGTAACAAAACTTAGCGTAGTGCTTCACCCAAACACGACACTATCCAATGGATTTGTGGCATGGGCACCTCGCAGAATGGAACTTATTACGCATCCAGCTTATGGTGGTTATGCACAACCTTGGAGTCAGCAATTGGCCATACATGAAATGCGCCATGTTAAGCAGCTCTTCGCCCTAAACCGAAACACGGTAAAATTCGCCTCATACCTATTTGGCCAACAGGCCACAGGTTTGGCTGCAGGTTTTGTTCCCATGTGGTACTTGGAGGGCGATGCTGTTGCCGCTGAAACAGCATTTTCACACAGCGGTAGAAGTAGAACAGCAAATTTTTATCAGCATTATAGGGCTCATTTGCTCAGTAATTCTAATAATTATGGGTACGACAAATGGCTATTGGGCTCATATAAAAACTATATTCCAAATCATTATAGTTTAGGTTATCAAATAGTTGCTTATGGTAACCTAAAGTACGGAAGTAATGTTTGGGCAAACACTATAGATTATGTTTCACGTAAGCCATATACTATTTTCCCATTTTACTTTGGATTGAAAAAAGAAACAGGACTATCCCGTAAAAGTCTTTCTGAACAAGCATTTGCATATCAGGATAGCATTTGGACTAATTCCGAGAACAGTCAAGTTTACGATAAGATAGATATTATCAATAACAAGCATAACGAGTATGCAAACTACTTGTATCCTTACATTTTGAACGATTCTACAATATTAGCTTACAAAACATCATTAAAAGATATTCCCGCATTTATTTCCGTTGATACAAGGACTGGGACAGAAAAAGTTTTGACCTACCCTGGATATTTACTTGGAAAACCATTCATAAACGACACTCTAATTGTTTGGGCTGAGTATAAACCGCATACCCGCTGGGAGTATAAAAGTTATGGCCAAATTAATGTTTTTAACATCAGAACATCTTCCAAAAAAACAATATCTCGAAAGGGAATGCTTGGTTCTCCTGTTGTTCATCCAGTAAATGGTGAAATTTACTGCCTAGAGTATTTGTCTAAAGGGCAAAGTCAGTTAATAAACTTAACCGACAGCAAGATATCTCCTTTATACATTTTCGATTATAGCATTGAACCATTCGAGTTGATTGTTGACCCTAAAAATCCGTGCATATATGCAGGTGTTGTAACCCCGAATGGTAAGGAGATATGGAAACTAGAGGGAGACAATCACTCCAAAATATTTGGCCCAACTTTTATGGATATCAACTCAATTCAAATCAAGGGCGATTCGTTATTTTTCTCTGCATCAAGTTCCATTAAGGAGGAAATATATTACACTAATTTACTAAATAACAAGACATATAGGCTTATTAATTCAATCTATAGTTTAAATTATTTCAGTAACAATCAGCAAGAAAACACAACTGTATCGGCATATACTGAAAATGGTTATAGAATTGGACGTGTAGGAAATTTTGGAACGCCCATAGAGGTTAATATCCAAAGTTCTGTTAACGACAACTATACCTCGGCTCTATCAGGTAAAGTTGGTGTAAGGATTGACACCCTTAAAATCAACTCAATATTTTATCCCTCTAAACCATATAGGGGGTTGGGGACGCTTTTCAACGTTCATAGCTGGGCTCCTTTTTACTTTAACCCTTATAACACAAACCCAGAGGAATCAAAAATAAAACATGGTGCAACGGTTATGTCGCAAAATCTAACAGGATCAACTGTTATGGTGCTTGGCTATGGTTATGGAACAAATCATCTTGTAAATGCAAATATACGTTACGCTGGTTTTTGGCCTGTTTTCTCTTTTGGTTTTGAACAGTTTGACGAGACCGCTTGGCTTTACCGTGTTAATACCTACGATGTGCCAAACAAACATTACAGAAATAGGTTTAAACTATTCAGTTATTTACCTTTCACTTTAAGTAAAAATAGTTATTATACATATTTACAAATTTTTAATAGTAGCGAAAGAACTAACGACTATTTATTCGATGATAAAATTGTTCGTTACAAATCAGGACTATTCACAATGAATAATGGACTTTATTTTCGAGCAACCAGGAGCATGGCTCATCGTGATTTGTTGCCCCGCCTAGGAATTGAGTTTACGGCGATGCATGTTAATGCTCCTTATAACAGAAATAATATTGGAAATCTGAGCGCAATTAAATCAACTCTATACCTTCCGGGTGTATGGCAAAATCAACACCTAAAACTTAGTGCATCTTTACAAAAGCAAGGTTTGAAACGCTATTACCTTTCCAACAAGATTGATGCGCCTAGGGGTTACAACCTTTATAGGTCAGAGAACTTCCGTGGATTTTCCATGGACTATTTAATGCCAATTGCTTATCCTGATAGGGCAATAGGTTCGCTAACGTACATCAAGCGTTTTTCTTTGGATATATTTTTCGATTATGCTAAAAACACTTACCCTGCAAAAGTAAACAATCAAATTGTGACATGGAACGAGAATATGCAATCGGTAGGTTTTGAGGTAAATATCGATTTGCATTTCCTGCGAACACGGTATCCATTCCGAATTAAATACCAACAGGCATTTACAGGTAATAATTTTGCCGCTTTCTCAAACCTAAGTATGGTTTACGATATATACGGCGGTTTTAACAATAGGACAAAACATATAGAACATTAAAAAGCTAAAAATCGTACAAGGAAAAATATGGAATCGATTTTTGAATATAAGAACCAACTCCGCAAGGAAATAAGGCAACTGAAAAAGCAAGTTGATGCTGAAACATCAAAACAAAAAGCAAGAATTGTTTTTGCCGAGGTTGAGACACTGGAAGAGTTTAAACAAGCCGATGTTGTACTTGCGTTTTGGTCCCTACCCGACGAACTGCCTACTCACGAATTTGTAATGAAGTGGAGTAGTAGCAAAAAAATTGTACTACCTGTTGTTGTGGGCAATGATTTGGAGTTACGCCTTTTTGAAGGTGCAGAGCAACTTGAGCAAAGCAACCACTTTGGCATTATGGAGCCCAAAACAGGAAAAATAGTAGACCCAAAGGAAATAGACTTTGCCATAATTCCCGGAGTGGCTTTTGACAAAAAAGGAAATAGATTGGGTAGAGGCAAGGGTTATTACGATAGGCTGATGCCGCAGTTTAGGGAAATTACAAGGGTAGGCGTGGGCTACGAATTTCAACTGGTTGAATCAGTTCCTGTAACCCAATTTGATTTACCTGTTGATATAGTTATATGCAACTAATTGTTTTTTAATAATATAAAAATTGCTTTTATGAGACTTTTTTACACATTACATTGGAAAGGAATTGGAGGTGAAATTACAAGAAGGGCTAACCTTTTGTTGCTTTTCGTCTTACTATCGTCGCTATCCTTATTTGGTCAGATTCCTGCTGGCTACTATGATGGGGCAAATGGGAAAACTGGAGCAGAACTCAAGACAGCCCTTTACAATATTGTTAAAGGTCACACAGATAAAGGTTACGATGGCCTTTACACGGTTTACACCACTTCCGACAATTTACCTTCTGGCAAAGTTTGGGATATGTATTCTATTAAAGCCGACGGAACTGCAAATTATTGGTATAGCCATACATCAGGAGACAGGTGTGGATCATACAGCGGAGAGGGCGATTGCTATAACCGTGAGCATACGTTTTGCGATAGTTGGTTAGGAAAAGCCTCTCCTCAAAGATCCGATGCTCATCACGTAGTTCCAACTGATGGTTACGTTAACAACAGAAGAAGTAGTTTTCCTCATGGAAAAGTCGGTTCTGCTTCTTGGACTTCTACTAATGGAAGTAAACTTGGTAGTTCCGATGCCTCAACAGGATATTCAGGAACTGTATTTGAGCCCATTGATGAATTTAAGGGTGATTTTGCTCGCATGTACTTTTACATGGCCACCCGTTACGAAAATTTGATAGCAGGTTGGGCTAATAATGGTTCTGCAAATGAAATATTAGCAGGTAATTCCTACCCCGCCTACAAAACTTGGTTTAAAAATTTAATGTTGCAATGGCATAACCTTGACCCTGTAAGTCAGAAAGAAGTTGATAGGAACAATGCTATTTACGCCTTACAACACAACCGTAATCCGTTTATTGATAAACCTGAATATGCAGAAATGATTTGGGGCGATGGAACGGTTAGCGTTGCATTCACAAGCACTCCTTCAACATCAATTCAGGCAGGAGCAAGTTACAACTACAATATAACTGTAACTGGAAAACCTGGAGCTACTTTTACGATAACTGCACCAACAACACCAAGTTGGTTAACGTTAACCTCAACAGGAAATGGGACAGCAACACTAACAGGAACTCCATTAGAGATTAATGTTGGTAACAATTCTGTTGTATTAAGGGCAACCGATGGAACAACTACAAAGGAGCAGAGTTTTACTATTAATGTTATTTCTGTAAATCAGCCCCTTCAGTTTACCAGTACTCCAATAACAACTGGGCAAGTTGATGTTTCTTATAGTTACAACATAACCCTAACAGGGAACAGCGGAGCAACTTTTACAATAACCGCCCCAACTAAACCAAGCTGGCTAAACCTTAGCAATACGGGAAATGGAACAGCAACTCTTTCGGGTACTCCAACGTCTGGGGATTTAGGGAACAACTCTGTGGTTCTTAATGGCAGTGATGGTTCAACTAGCGTGGAACAGTCTTTTTCAATAAATGTTACTGATGCCAGTTCAGGAAATAGCAATATTGAAACGTTCGAGAAGATGCCAGCCGTTTCTTCTTCTTACTCAAGCAGAAGCTGGATAGGAGATAATAACATTACTTGGTCAGCAATAGCGGCTAGAACTGATGAAGAAATAAACAACAGGGCTATTTGTTTAAAGAATCAAACAAGCCCATTGCCATACGTGCAATCTCAAACTATAGTAGGAGGATGTACTCAAATTACCTTTAAACATCAACAAAAGTATACTGGCACGGGGGGAGTTATCAAATTACTTGTTAATGATACGGAAATAGGAACAGCCAATGTTACTAGTGCTGCAGAAACTTCAACTTTCAGTGTCCCTGGGGTAACTGGTGATTTTGTTATAAAACTTGAAAGCAATGGATTAACACGTATTGCTATTGACGACCTAGAATGGCAAACCGCATCGTCATCAACAAATGAAAATCCAGAAATTGTTGCTGTTACAAATTCGCCCCTTAGTCCTGTTACAGGACAACCTATTACGTTATCGGCGGAAGTTGATGATGTTGATGGAACAGTTGAATCAGTTATTCTACAATGGGGAACAGAAGTTGATAACTTGAGCAATTCCATAACAATGAACGAAAGCGGCGAACTTTTCACCGGTACTATTCCTGCACAAGTAAGTGTAGGAACTATTTACTATAAAATAATTGCAACCGATAATGAGGGAGGAACGGTTTCGTTTATTGGCTATATTGTTGTTGGCGAAAACCAACTACCAAGCATCACTGGTGAAAACCGAAATCCTGCAAACCCAACATCTGCTGATAACGTTGGTATTTCGGCAACAGTTACCGACCCTGAGGGTAGGTTAAGTACCGTTCAACTTCAATGGGGAACTGCATCCAATGCTTTGAGCAATGTGCTTTCAATGACCAATAGCTCATCAACCTATAGCGCAACAATACCAGCACAAACCACAGGAACTATAGTTTACTATAAGATTAAGGCGACAGACCAAGAAGGTTATATCTCTGAAAGTTCAATACAGAACTATACCGTTAGTCCTGCTACTGGCATTGGCGATAACCAACAAAGTAAGATTACTGTTTACCCAAACCCATTTAGCGAGACGCTTAATGTAATTGTTGATGGTTCGGGTTCAACAAAGGTTACTGTAATGGATATTATTGGAAAGATTGTATGCTCCGCAGATTTCTCCGATAAAACATATCCTATAAATACCAGCAATTTAAAAGCGGGCATTTATATTGTAAAAATAATAAATGAAGGAAAAACAACTGTTAGTAGAGTAGTGAAGCGATAGTGTATCCAATCAATAAGTAAAAACGCCATCCTTGTTAGATGGCGTTTTTATTTTCTTTTTATTTTACAGGTTGAGGAACATCTATTCTTTCAACTTTAAATTTACCTTTCACAGGGTATGATACTTCTGTTTTTTTATCAAGAAAAAACGTTCCCTCATAATTACCTTCTATGTATCCTCCAACATTACCTACTTTGGTAACCGTGGTGGTAAAATCATCCGAATAAATCCAAAATCCAGAAGTTTTCGCAGGTATATAAATTGCAACGTTTGCTGATGATTCAAACTCACCTTCAGTGCTGCCATAGATGTAATAGTTGTAATCAAGCACAATATCGTTATCAACTACTAATGCCGAATCAGGCTCTATTCTTATCATATTAACTTCTTTGGAATCCATTGGTGACAAGTATCCAACGTGTAAAGCTGGACTTCCCAAATTAAAAATTGGACTTGTAAATGTAGAATCGCCAACAGTAAACTCGCCCATAATTCTAATGTAGTTTTCTGTAGAATCTACGCTTTCCTTCTGACAGGAAACAAAGGTTACCCCCAATAGGGTAATTACCGTAATAAATGTTAGTAGTTTTTTCATGTTCTTTGAATTTAATTTGATTATAAAATAACGTCAATTATAATAAATTTTTTAAACTTTAACGTGTTTAGAATTAATATTTACTTGTCATTTCAAACACCAACTCCCCTCCTTCCATCAAATCGGAATGCTTTAGCTGATTATTTAAAACAGGCTTTCCGTTAAGGAGAATTCTTTTAACATAAACATTTTTGGGTGATTGATTTTCAGCAGAAATTCTCAGCGATTTGCCATTCTCAAAATTCAGCGTGGCTGATTTTACCAAAGGACTTCCTGTTGAGTAAAAATCCGATGCAGGTGCAACAGGGTAAAATCCCAAAGCGCTGAATATGAACCAGGCGCTCATTTGTCCACAATCGTCGTTACCGCCAAGGCCATCGGGTTTGGGTTTGTACATCTTCTCGCAAATCATCCGAACGGTTTGCTGGGTTTTCCAAGGCTTGTCGGTCCAGTTATAAAGATATGCAACGTGATGCGACGGTTCGTTACCGTGCACATAGTTCCCAATTAAACCATCGCGGGTTATATCCTCGGTGCCCTCAAAGTACTTATCGGGTAGGTGCATTGTGAAAAGGGAATCGAGATAAATCCCAAATTTCTTTTTACCTCCATACAGGTTAACTAGCGCTTCAGGATTGTGCGGAACGTACAAGCTGTAGTTCCACGAGTTTCCTTCAATAAAACCCTGCCCGTGAGTGCTTAGTACATCAAAATCGGACTTAAAGGTTCCATCGGAAAGACGTGGACGGGTAAATCCAATTGACTTATCGAAAACGTTGATGAAGTTTGTTGAGCGTTTGTTAAACTCATCGTAAATGTCCATTCTATTAAGCTTCTTGGCCAGCTGTGCTATGCACCAGTCGTCGTAGGCGTATTCCAAGGTTTTGGAGACGGAACTACCCGATTTATCCTCGGGAATATAACCCAACTTCATATAATCGCCCAATCCATCGTACCAGTCATTCTTTGCACAACGAACCGATGCTTCAAGCGCATAGTTTAAATCGAAGTTGTCGTTACCCTTTATTGCCGCATCGGCAATAACCGATACGGAATGGTAGCCAATCATACACCAGTTCTCGTTTGCATAGTGCGACCAAACTGGCAGCATAGCGTGAACGCTTTGCTTGTAGTGCGCCAGCATCGATTTTATCATACTAGCATTACGGCTCGGTTGAATAATATTAAATAGTGGATGCAACGCACGATAGGTGTCCCATAACGAAAAAGTTGTGTAATTATCAAAATCGGAAGCTGTGTGAATGTTTTGGTCCAATCCACGATACTTTCTATCGGTATCTATATAAATAGTTGGCCCTAAATAGGTGTGATATAGCGATGTATAAAAATTGATTTTATCGTCGTTGGTGAGTGTTTCAACATCAATCTTACCAAGTTCATTGTTCCACTGCTGCTGGCCTTGAAGCTTGATTGAATCGAAATCCCAATTTGGCGTTTCGGCAACCATATTGTCCAAAGCACCGTTGGTGCTAACAGGCGAAATGGCAACTTTAAGCATTATCCTCTCTCCCTCACTAGTGGAAAAATCGAAATGGCAACAAATTTGTCGACCAGCATTCTCTGGGAAATTGCTATTCTGGTTGAACTTTCTCCAGAATCCACGGTAAACCAAGTTTTCGCCATTTACAATACCGTAAGTTTTAAAAGGTTTGGAAAACGTAATGGCAAAGTAAACCGTACGGGTTCTTGCCCAACCGTGGGTTTGTCGATACCCAGTAATCAACGTATCGCTCTCTACGCGGACAAATGTCCAAACGTTCTTATCGGAGTAGTTGTAAATTCCGTGAATTAAATCGAGGACAATATGTGCCGAATCGGATTTTGGGAATGTGTACTCATGCACCCCAACTCTAGCCGTTGTTGTAAGTTCAGCATTGATATTGTAATCTAAAAGATTAACCTGATAGTAGTTTGGCTCAGCAGATTCCTGCTTATGAGAAAATTTAGAGCGATAGCCAGAGTTTGGATTTGATGCAGTACCTGGATTCAACTTTAACTTGCCAACAGTAGGCATAATAAGAATATCGCCTAAATCTGAATGACCTGTACCGCTGAAATGTGTATGGCTAAAACCAACAATGGTGCTATCGGTGTACTGGTACCCTGCGCAATACTTGTAAGCATCGGGGTTGTACTTGCCGTTAACGGCATAGGGAATTGTGTCGGTATCGGGACTAAGTTGAACGGCTCCAAAAGGAACAGTTGCTCCCGGAAAGGTGTGCCCCATACGCTCAGTTCCAATAAAAGGATTTACCCATTGGATGTAATTTTTAGTAATTTGCGAATGGCTAACTAAATTAAAAACTAAGAAAACGATGGTTAGGTTTAAGTATTTCATATTGTTTGGAGTTTTGACTTTATGGCTTTTAGGCTGGAGGTATTGTTTTCTTTCACGATCAACGAACAACACACAACCATCAACTATCTCGAAGAACCAAGAACCCAATTTCATTTGGGTGATCCTGTATTAAATGCTTCTTATCAACCTTAATCAACTTGAAGAGAACCATTAAATCGCCTCCAGCTGCACCAATAAAAAAGATACCGAGTAATAGCAACCAGCCGTGGCCAAATATCAGGGAAACTATCACCGGAAACAAACCCAGAACCAGTCCCGGCATTATTCCTCCAAGTAGATAATGATTTCGTTTTAATGGCTCGTTGCAATGACAGTATGGAGTCAGGTAGGCCCACTTTACTCCAAAGCGAATGGATTTTAAATGTCCTTTGGCGAATAGTCCCCAGGTTAATCCGTGTAAACCCTCGTGCATAACAATTCCCAGAATCAAGATTAAAAGGAGCAGCACCTGGTGAGAACGAAGAAACGTGAAACCTTCAAAAAATGGTTGCCAGCCCCAAACTAGAACAAACGGAACAATACAGATAATTGCTATTGGCAAAAGCATTGCGAATGCTATTATGTTGGCATTCAATGCCGACATTGTTTCGGATTTGATTACCATGCTCTCATCAACACTGTTTTCTATTTCTGAACCCATACTGTTTTAATTAAAAGTGTTGAAAGGTAAATAAAATAACTAATTGATAGTAATGATTTTAATCATTTAGATTGTTTAAGACATTCTGTTACCACACTTTGGGAGTTATATATATCTTTGCAGGGCAAAACGGAATGATATGATTAATCGCTCAGAAATTGAGGTAATGGCGCCAGCAGGCAACTTTGAGTCGCTTATGGCTGCCATTCAGGGAGGTGCAAATTCGGTGTATTTTGGTATTGGTCACCTCAATATGAGGGCAAAGTCAACGGTTAACTTTACGGCCGACGACCTAGCTGAAATTGTAAATATATGCTTGCAGCACAACGTAAAAACATACTTAACAGTAAACACCGTTCTATACGACCACGATCTTGAGCCAATGCACAACATTATTGATGCTGCTGCAAAGGCAGGTGTCACCGCTATTATTGCTTCGGACCAAGCGGCAATGCTATATGCACGCGAAAAAGGCGTTGAGGTTCACCTTTCAACCCAGTTGAATATAAGCAATACTCAGGCATTGCAGTTCTATTCGCAATGGGCCGATGTGGTTGTACTTGCGCGCGAACTCTCTATGGATCAAGTCAAGGTTATTGCTCAAAATATTGATAAGTACGATATCAAAGGGCCATCGGGTAAGCGAATCAAAATTGAGATGTTTGCTCACGGTGCGCTTTGTATGGCTATATCGGGCAAGTGCTACCTTAGTCTTCACGAGGCAAATGCCTCTGCAAACAGGGGTGCTTGCATTCAGATTTGTCGACGCTCATACACAGTTACCGATAACGAAACAGGTGCTCAACTTGAGGTTGATAATGAGTACATAATGTCGCCAAAGGATTTGTGTACAATCAACTTTTTGGATAAACTCATTGGCGCTGGCGTTCGTGTACTCAAAATAGAGGGTCGTGCGCGTTCTGCAGAGTATGTTAAAACGGTTGTAAAATGCTATGACGAGGCAGTAAATTCAATTGTTGATGGAACCTATAATCAACAAAAGATTGATGGTTGGATGGAGCGCCTATCCTCAGTATTCAACCGTGGTTTTTGGGATGGCTATTATTTGGGTCGCAAACTTGGCGAGTGGAGTAATGTTTACGGCAGCAAGGCTACCGAGAAAAAGCAGTACGTTGGAAAAATCACCAATTACTTCTCAAACTTGGGTGTTGCCGAGGTTTTGATTGAGGCATCGGAACTTTACCTCAACGATAAAATCCTAATCCTTGGCCCTACAACTGGAGTTGTTGAGGATACTGTTCGGGAAATTCAGGTTGATGAAAAACCAGCAGATTACTCCCCTAAAGGAATTAAATGTTCCATTCCTGTTAAGGAAAAGGTTCGTAGAAACGATAAACTTTATAGAATAATTAAGGCAGAATAGATAGGAAGTTAAAGGTGCAGAAAAGAGTTTCTGCCCATAAACATCTTCTCAAACAACGAACAACGATAAACGAACAACTAAAAAGCATATATTTGCATAACTAAAATCATAAACGATATGACTTTCAGCGAACTTTGCAATAAGATTTTTTGGGACTGCACAACCCATTACCACACAATGGACAATGTAGATGCCACCCCAACAATTCCTTACAAACAAGGAACAATTGAGTTTTCACTTTTCACCAAAAACTGGATTGATGCTGTTCAGTGGCATTTGGAGGATATTATCCGCGATCCAAATATTAACCCTGTTGATGCACTTGCGCTAAAACGCAGAATTGA
>CAZTVY010000002.1:0-26618 GCA_964617235.1 uncultured Rikenellaceae bacterium
GAATAGAACAGCCTCTCATCGGTATTTTTCAATTGAGATTGGCTTAACAAAAAATTGGTATGTTTACCATCGCATTGTTTTTTTTCATATGCATATTCTTTGGCATTGAAATACCAGTTTATTCCTAGACGAACTCCATTTATTAAAGCAATCTTTTTTAGCAAAAGAATTTTAGTGAAGTCACCTATATCACCTGTATACTTATCTTTCATTTTGAAAAAGCAAAAGAATCCAGAGATTACTCCAATTATTAATCAGAAACTTTCACATAAGTAACTTCGCAACTCTTGCACAACCTTGTTTCTTGTGAATATTCTGCTATATCGAACCAACCATCAGTTTTTTGGTAAATATCAAGACCTCGACCCAAAACGATTTTCCATCCATTATCCATCACGATAGAACGGTCATGGATGCTGTCAATAAATTCATACGTGAATGTTATACCTAACGACTCTAGCGAATCGGCTATTTTATTAAATGCCTCTTTTGAGTTAGTGATATATTCTTCGTTATTGTTGGTGACCAAATGTAATTTAACCTCTTCCATCTTATCTTTTTTGCTTGAAACCAACTTCATAAATTCCATTAAATTTCTTATTTGGTATGGCAATCGGATATATGGGTCAGTTAATATAATTTCTTTTGCACCAATTAGGTATGCACCAAAAAGCATATCGTATGAAATACCTGATTGATTGTCTCGAATTATTTTTTGCCCTTCAGCCAAATCTAATCTATGCTGAGCGGTATCCAAACTTTGGGATACAACCATCTCTTCTGAAATGGGTTCTTCTAATTCTAACCCCAATAATTCTCTGTTTTCAATATATTCTAGAGTTTGCACAGAGGTTTTCTTTCCAAGCCTGTTATTAATATACGAAAAATCGACCTTCTCGAAGGTTTCATCCATTTTGCGTAGTTGGTCTTTAACCCGTTTCCTATTTTCAATGGCAAACTCAAGTATTAATCGTGCTTCTTCTTCGCTAAATTCACCATGAGGGAATATAATTTTCACAAAACCCGAAAAGGTTTTTGCAATAGACGTCTTATCTCTGGTTGTAATACTATCTGACAGTTTAAAGAAACGAGTATAATCATTCATTCTGTCTTCCTTACGAAGTTCTTTGAGAATTTCGGCTAGGTAATCAACAATAAAGCCGTAATTTTCAGTAAACATCTCGTTACGTAATTTCTGAACTTCCCAGCCAGCCAAGTAACAATGCAACCTATCCAAGAAAGCCGTATCATAATAATCCTTTGGGAGTGCTTCAAACAAATTACTATGTTTTAGCATATATGGCACAGGATGGTCTGTATTTCCAATAAATGTCATTGATGCTGATGCACCATAAACTTCAGTTCCTCTACTAAATGACTTATTCGCCATGTAGTTCTTCATTATATCCACTAATCCTCTGTCGGCCTTTTTAGTTCTGCCTGCAAACTCATCGTATGCAACTACGTCCCAATAACCAACCAAACCAATTTCACCAGTGCTGTTGTTAACAAATAACTTGGCTTTAGATACCTCCCCGCCCGAAATTAAAATTCCGTGAGGAGATAGTTCGGAGAATATGTGACTTTTACCCGTGCCCTTAGGCCCAAGTTCAATCAAATTGTAATTATTCTCACAAAATGGGATAAGGCGGGCAAGTTGTATTAACTTAGAACGAAAAGTAAACTCCTCGGGATTCAATCCTATGGATTGCATAAGCATGTTAATCCACTCATCTGTTGTAAAATGCTTTCGAATATCTTTATACTCATTCAAGTCAACATTTGAAATCTGAATTGGTTTCAAACTCTCAATTATCCATGGCGAAGCATCTCCCTCATCGGAAGGCTGGTAGCCCATTGTAATTAAGCACCAGACACCCCCCGATAGCAATCGCTGGTGTTGCTTAACAATACTATCGTTTATAACAACCCTTGTTAATCCAAGATTCGCAAAGGATGTTTCGTAAACGTCCTTTTTATCGTTTAATCGAACTGATACTTTATCAATAATTCGATGTGATTTTTTATCACGAATGGTAGACTTAATTAATTGAGCTTCATCTCTATGAACAAAGTGTTTTGCAATTACATTTTTAACAGTTTCCACACCCTGATTAATTGTGGCTTCATCATCAGTGGCACAGTACTGCCCTAACAGATACTCCAACACATAGGTTGGTACAATTGCATTTCCCTTAACCAATTTAGTTAAGTCTTTTCGCACAACCTTGCCTGCGAAATGCTCATTAATTTTCTTATCTAGTTCATTCATACTAGTAATCGTCAAAATCGTTAGTGAATGATATATTTAGCGAATATGTATACTCCTTGTATTGCTTCCATTTGCTTGACCCCTCTACGGGTTCTTCAATTAATAGTTTAACCCGTTGATTTTTGTACTTGCTACTAGCCTTAGAACTTAATTGGAATCGATGTTTCACTTCTCGCATTCTCTCAATCCCTTCCATTACATTAAAATAGTAGTTAAACACATCACTTATAACTTCACCGTCTTCAGCATAAATAGCACTGCGAATTTGTCGTGGTAACACCTTTTCGCTAACCAGTTCAGTTTGAAGAAAAGATACCGCCAGAATATTTGTGGTTATTTTATCAGTTGATTTTATTATATCAACATCCACTTGCTTAGTTGTATCCTGACGTGTTTTTGTTACTTTTATAAGTGGAATTACAATTTCCTGAAGTGAAGCACCACCATGAACATATCGTGAACCTGAACCCTTGATTCTTATTCTGTTTATAGACTTTGGTATTAATACCTCGGCATCGCCTATTAAGTTTAACTGTTCAGATTTGAAATGAAGAGAACTACCATCTCCTTTTAAATTTTTTCCAATGACAAATCTTCGTGACTCCTTCCAAATATCGCCTGAAACATTGCCAATTGAGAAGTCGCTTTCATCGAGGGTATTGTTTTGATACAGAAAACCATGGTCTGCTGTTATAAACATATTGTTACCGTTCATATTGGCAATTTTCTTAATCATATCCATAAGAAAATCCAATTCTTGCTCAACAGCCTCAAACACCTTGTCCTCTGAGGTTTTATCATCGCCTATTTTATCGATACGATTATGATATATGTAAATTAAATCATATTTCTTAACGAATTCACGACCATCCGAAGCTGTATTTAGTTTCATAAAATCCTCGGCATTGATTGCAGTTGCTCTAACTCCCGATAGTTGTTCTAGAATTTTAGCACGCCCTTGAACTCCCATCGTTTGGCTACCATCGATTAGCACACTATCGCTTTGATTTTGGATTGAAATAGTTGAATTAGGAAGCAATGCTGCCATGCCTAATTGGGTATATGATGGCAGTGTAGATACCATATATTCCAACTCACCTTCAAATCTTTTTTCGGTTTGAATTTTTCGAAGGTATTCCCAGCCACACTCATAGCGTAAAGCATCGCTAACTATAACGAACAGTCGTTGTTGTTTCGATACAATGGGCTTAACATGGTCGTTAAAAAATCTTTGTTGCGATATTTTATGCTGATTTAACCATTTATCTGTAGAATTGATTACCTGCTGCCATGAATTTCCATAGTTTAGAAGCCAATCGTTACAGTATACTTTTTCTACCTTTTCGGTAAGTGGTTGTAGCACCTTGTTTTGTTTGGTTTTGCGGTAATGGAATATATACTTACGATAGTTGTAATCTATTCTGAAAAGTTGTTGAACGTAGGTATTTACTCCATCGCTAAATGATGATATTTTGGTTTTGTCAGTTTTTCTAATCTGACTCAGCATTTGCATTGCTGTTTGAAGACAATCGTAAAAACTCTCAAAATCGCCATACCAGTACTTGTTTTCTCGTTGCTTTACTAGTTGATTGAACCTATCTGTAGATATTGCATCGCTACATATCAAGTTGACCAATTCAGAGATAATTCTTCGGTCAATAAGTTCAAACATATCATCCTGAATAATTTCATCCAAACTAACCTCGTTAAGCTTCGACTCCACCTTTAAATCAGTAGCAATCCGTTCCGAAAGTTTACGGTACGATTGCCTATACGATATGGAATCCTTCCACATGCTCAACAACAACTTGGATTCTTTGGTTATGCTCTTTTGTGTTCCTATGCAAAAATTGCTATTAAATACCTCTATCAGAAAATCGTATATAGATGGTGTTTCGCTTTTATAACCATATTTTCTGTTAATCTCATTCCAATAAAATAGTTTTAAGCCATAGCGTTCCAATTCTCTATCATAACGTAAATTATCATCATTAAAGGCAGTAGCATGTATTTGAATAAATGATAACAAGTTTACATTATCGGTATCAAAAAGTACCGACAACATTTTATAACGAATAGCATGGTGGTCGTCATCCTTCCCCAAAAGTTCTTTCAGTTTTGCTCTACGCTCAATATTCTTAAAGAAAAGGAGATGTTCACTAATAAGGGTTGTGTACTCAAAATCGAGTTCCATTTCCTGCGCAAACAAGGCTTCCTGCTTGGTTTGAAAAACGTAATTAGCGAGTTCTATATCCAGTAACCAGTTGTCGGAATTGGATGGCCTCTTGTATGGGAAATAAAGTAGAAATTTGCTTTTTGGCTTTTCTCTATTGGTTAGGTACTTGATATAAAAAGGGTTGTTTTCTACAATAATCTTTTCAATACCAGCCAATTCCATTTTATCAAACTGCTCACGCAACTCCTCGTTTTCATCGTACCAAAAAACAATTCGATACTTAGTAAATATCTTTAATAATGCTTCCTCTATCTTGTTCATTACATTACCATTTCAATATTATTTTTTTGCAATATACTTTTGATTTGGATGGTTATCGGAGTAGAGTTTTATTAGCATTTCCTCCTTAATCATTCGGGGAAAAATTCTGTTTTTCAAGTACTTTTCCGATTTGTTAACAGCATTAGCAATTTCTAATGCAGACTTATATTCTAATTTGCAAAATTGAATAATCTCTTCAACTAATTCCTCATACTTATATCTCTTACCCTCCGAACCATCCTCATAAGAACTTTCATCAGTATCAAAACTGTCTACACTAGAACTATCCACACTTGTACTATCCACATTAGAACTATCCACACTAGAACTATCCACACTAGAACTATCCACATTAGAACTATCCACACTAGAACTATCCATACTAGAACTATCCACATTAGGATTATTTAAACGATAAATAGTCCATCGGTTTTTACTTTCAGATACTAAATATCCTTCTTTGCATAGGTCTTGCAATAGTTTCGTGATATCCGATTTATGCATATCTATTATATATTGCAATCGGTTATTGCTAATTTCTCCTTCTATATGGCATACTGCAAGGGCAGTTAATTCGTCCTTACCAAGTGCCTCGACCGAATCGCCAAAAATCTCTTTTAGATATGCCAGTGTATTCTCAGGAATAATACTAAACATCGGCATCTCTAGTATTACTCTATCAGGTTCTGTTTCGATAAATAGATAAGGCTTCCTCCAATGAGCAGATTTCCATCCCAACAAAATTTTACTTACCCCGCTTCCTGCTTTCTCGGCACTACCAATCAATAAAAACATCTTTTGAAGACTTATATTTCGGCATTCACTTATGCCGCCCTTATAAAATTGAGATATAGTTACGAGCAGTGTGCCTGGATTCGTGAAAGTAAAAGAGTTTGGCAGACTTTCAATCACTATGCTACCTGGAGCACAATAATCGGCATGAATGAGGGCGTTAACAAATGCCTCACGAAGGGCTATATGAGCAGGGGTATCTTCTTGTCTTTGACCTTTGGAAAGCTGAAATGGTTTTGGTAAACGTGATGATAGTTTTGGATAAACTAACTTGTAAAACTGAAACAAATTACTCTCCCAAGTGCCATCGGGGTAAACCCTATCTGTCCATCTTATTTCCTTGTTTTCCGAAAGTGCTTCTCTGTAATCGGGAAAGAATTTTGGGCAACACTCCTCATCCGTAATACTCAACGATTTCCCAAACATTAACAACCCTGCAACAGTAAAACCTTCTTTTTGGGTTTTCCTGTCTTTCCTATATCCTCCCAGTTGTTCTAAAAAATCTTTATCGTCTAGTGTTAGCCATGGATGCGATGGCCTAACAGATGCAAAAATTTGACGATACTGCTTTAACGAGGCCATATCAATATCGTTGAAGGTGTAACCCTCTAAAATTCTGCTATCGGGAATAAAAGAGAGGTCAGCATCTGCAAGCATTCTTCTAACCTCCTCGTCTCTGCAGCAATAATCGCCCTCATAATTCCTTTTATAAGTATTTTTAAACGGATTTGGGGTTAAATGAACAGGCTTATGCTTACGCTCTGCTGGCGGAATATTAAATACTAAAACCTTTTTATCTTGAAGCACGAACTCTTTTACATCTTCGTTTTTAAGAAGATTAACCGAGACAGTTTTTAGGTTATTTACTCCACTCCAAAAATCTTTTTGGTACTTAACAATCTGTTCATCGGTAAGCCCATCGAAGGTGAACTGATTCTTCCTTTCTTTTACTCCTAAAACAATTACCCCACCATTGGTATTGGCAAACGCAGAGTAAGTTCGCCAGAAATCGACAGGAAATCCCTCTTTAGCTGACTTATACTCTATCTCGTCCGATTCTGTATCGGGGAAAAGTTTAGAGTGAATCAGAAATGCTGGTTCGTTTAGAACATCGAAAATACTTAACTGCCTATCCATATCTTAACTGCCAATTATTTACATTTACCTAATCTCGCTTACATCAATCCAATCAAAGGCTCTAACCTTTTCCTTGGTTTTCTTGTCGTTTAGCCCATCAACCTCCCTTATGGCTTTGCCAAACTTATTATAGTTTACCAGCACGCCATCGTCCAAATCAATAGCAATACGCTGGGTTGCCTGTGGGTAAAGAATATCTCGCTCGTACTCGTGTAACTCCAGTAGTATTTTATCTATAGCATCGCTTTCCTTAATGGCTTTGGTTTTCTCGGCTGGTGAACCATGAACCTGTATGTGCTCCAAATGCTCTTTTCGGGAGTTCAATTTTCCAATAAACTCCTTTAGGTATTTGTTCAGTATGTTACTTACCGTGTCGGGGGTGTAACGGTGCATGTAAATTAGTACGTTAAACGACCCCTTGGATGATGAAAACATCCAGTAAATGGGGCGCTTCTTATAGCGTTGCACATGGTCGGTGTAGAAGTTCTTGGTGAAGTACCTGCGCATATCCATGCCAATATGTTCCTCAATAAAAGCAAGGTTTTTATTGAAGTTGTTCTCGCCAAACGTTACTTTTAGGAAGGTGTAAAATCTGCTAACAATATCGTCCTCAAACCACTCGCCATCGAGTATTGGTATAATGTTATCGTCATCGGGCAGGAAGGTACACTCGTTAACAGTTTTACCAATTCTCCCTAAATAATCCTGTAGGGTTTCGCCTTGGTTGGCAAGTATTAAGCCCTCTTTATCCAAACTATACCTGCCAAACATACAACCTACGGCATAACTAATAAACTGCTCAAGCACCTCGGTGGCAATAAATGGCAACTCTAACTCGTGGTAGTTAGTTACGGCATATGTTTGTGGGTTACGTACCAACTTCTTATTTAGATTAACAAGCTCCTTTCTATCCAGCTCATCTTGCAGTATGGTGATATCCTCCAACGGCACATCGGGGGTTAGCTCATCCTGTAAGCCATAAATTTCAACAAACTGGCGATTCAGGTCTTCTTCGTTCTGGTGTAGTTGGAAGAATTTGTTTTTCCAGTACTGCTGGTATAGGTCATAGGATTCTTCGAGGTCTTGACCTTTGATTCTAATTAATTCGTTTTGAATAAAATACCAAAATATTTCTCTAGATTTCCATTCTAATTCTGAATCCTCAATACATTGGCGAACTAAAGTTACAATTTGCTGATTATTTTCAATTTCGATAAAGGGCAACCTAGAAATATCACCAGAACCAAGGTTCATCGTTGGATTTATTCCTTTTAATAGTGTTAATATAACTTTTGAATTTAGCAATCCGAGACAGTATAGCGTTCGTTCTTTTGAATCAAGAAAAATTGCAGGTGCAGCAGTAGCGAAGGTGCTATTTTTACAATATCTAAAAGAAAAAACAGTACCACATACATAAGTCCATGTAATACCTTCATTGAAATAATAATTTGGGTCACCTCTTCTTACTGACTTATTTATTATGCTTTCATCCCAAAGTCTTCCTAAATTAATTACATAGTCCATATTACCAAAAAACTTCCTTACACCACCCCCCTTGCTAATTGGTGAATACTTAATATTGTTACTTATATGGAATCTTTCAGTATTCAATGAAATTTCTTGATAATTTATCTCATGCCATATTTTTAAATAAATGCTGTCATTGCCTGAAACAATTCCCGCTTTTGTAATAGAGATATCTCCAATACTCAAGTTTTTAAAATTTTTTATAACTCTATCAGAATACCAATAACAAATATTATAATTGGGTATTAACTTGAAATCGTTTTGATTAACAAAGAATATTTGGTTAATATGATTTTTAATAATGTCTTTTGTTGCTTCCCTCTTTTTTTCTGAAGAATCATAATCAACTAATCTAATATATAAAGTTATATTATTTTCTCTAGTTGCATTTTGTAAAGAAAAAGCAGTATTTTGTACAACTTCACCTCCAATTTCAGAAAAAGTCCTTGTTCCTAAATGTAGCATACTATTAAAAGAAATACTCTCAAGAAGTTTTCTCCTTAATCCTTTATAACTACTAATAAACATCCATGAATGTTGATTTATCATACCTAAAAAACCAAACGATAATGTAAGATTTATACCTGACTCCATAAAACAAGTCATCAAATCTAGCCTACTTTCTTTATAATTCAGATTAATGTATTCTGCTAATGATTTATTGTATTTTGAATCTCCCATATATGGAGGGTTGGCAACCACGCAGTGGTACTTTTGGGCAAGGGTTAGCAGTTGGTTTAGCGCAACTAGAAGGGAATCAATTTTGGGGCTTAAAAATATATCGGCACTCTTTGCCTTTTGGGTAAGTTGCTCTACTGTGGTTTCAATTTCCTTGCTACCAGTTTTTGGTAATATTAACGAGCCGTAGTTGGTTGCCTGTTTAATAAGCAAAAGGTCGGCATAAAGGTTTTCAGTTAAGCTAATGGATAGCAACCTAAAAACATCCTTAATTTCATCTACATAAAAAGAAATTTCATTGTTGCCGTAAGTTTTTATGTTGATAATATCATCGGATTTTGGCTTGTTCCCCTTCCGTATTAATATTTCGTTCTTTTTAACGGCAACTTTGTCATCTGTATCTTCATCAGTAAAATTATCAGTATTGCTTACAATAATATCTTCAGCAATATGATATCCGTATAGAATAAGCTTCTCTAATTCCGCACTACTCTTCTTTACCTTAAAAGTAATGTCGAATTTATCTATAGGGTAGGCATTGAGCGTTAAATCCTCGTAGCAAAGTATATTTGGTTTAATATCCCTGCGTAAAGCTCTACGCTGGTACTCCCGTGCTTTCATCATAAGAGCTAAACCCGAGAGCTGTGCTGCTCGTTCGTCAATTTCAAAACCGTATAGGTTTTTCTCAATAATTAACTTGGGTATATCGGCTGTGTTGTAGCCTTCCTCCTCGTATATTTTTGTGAACAAATCGAATGCATATACCAAAATATGACCGCTACCGCTAGCAGGGTCGGCCAGTCGTATCTCTTCGGGCGAGTTTATTTTCAGGTAATCCTCGGCTTTTAGCGATTCTGATTCAATAAAATAGGGCATGTGCTCACGTAGGTGGGAGTTGGGTCGGTTCTGCAACCAAAGTTTACCCAAGGTGTTCTGTACCATGTACTCCACAATCCACCGTGGGGTAAAAAGTTGAGTTGCAGCGGGTATATCTTCCTTTTTAACCTTGGCTTTAGATGCAAATACCTCGTCCTTTTTCTCCGATATGTAGAATTGGTATAACCACCCAATTATCTCAACATTCTTACAATCGTCAACAGGCATTCCGTTGCGAACATCGGTTACAATGGAAAAATCGCTAGTAAGGTCATCTGGTAGCAGTAGTTCTGAATAATCGTCAATTTTTTCAAAAAGGAATGGGAAGGTGCTGTGCAGGTGGTTACAAGCAGCAATAAGCAGCTCTTTAAATGCCTCGTTCTGTGGATTAGCGCTGGGTATTCTACCATCGAGCAAATCGTAAACCCGTTGTCGGTTAACCTTTAGGTCGGGGTTAATTGTCCCACGCTTTGCCTCATCAAGCATTTCGGGGGTGGTATATCCATCCTTGGGTGTAATAATTCTTATGCCTAAGGGTTGGTAATCGTTGGCATCCATAAATCGGAGAGCCATTAAACGGTTAAACCAAGTGTATGCAACCTTTTCAACAATCTGTTCTTTAGAGAATACAGTAAGTGCTTCCTGAAGTTGCTTTATCTGTTGAATTTTTTCCCGTAGTTCAGCCGAGTCGGTGGTTATTACAAAATCTAACTTAGCACCAACCTGCTGAATTAGCTTCTTACGTGCTTCCTGAGCAAATCGTTTTAGTTGACTATTATTCATAAACTACAGGGTTATCCTTTCGTTTTTGTTAATTAAATTGTTCAAAGCAACTTTAAGAGCATCTACATACTCCTCTACATCCTTAGCTGTTCTGAGTTCTGATTTTTGAAAATTAACTTTAATGTTAGTTAACCTTTGGTAACGCACCTCAGGTTCTCCAGCATCATCGATAGGTTTAGCCAAACGAACCATTTCGTTGAGCTGCTGCTCAAGCAATTTACCCTTAACATAGGAGCGTGCTTCACGGAGATTAGCAATAAAACGTTGGTCATTTAACTTTTGTCGCTCATCTTCGAATGGTTTAAGTACCCGCTTGCGCTTTGTTTCGTCTAGAGTTTTAAAATCATCGTGTTCCTGAATACGTTTAATTGCTTTCTCAATTTCAGTATTGGTTAAACTACGCTCCTGGTCAATTAGAGTTACTACTTTTGATGTTAACACATCTTTAGCAGCCTTTGCATCTTTAATAATATTACCGATGTATGGGGTTTTGTGGCTGTAAACCTCACGAAGCACATCTAGTTCGGGACACTCAACATATTCGAGGTTTGAGTTATCAAGGGAGAACAACAGGCCTATGGAATCGAATATTTTTTTCTGGTCTCCATTCCAGAAACGTTTTATTGGGTCAATTAGGTTGTCCTTGCTATCCAAAAGGAAATCCTCATAATCCTTCATATTGGTTAGGAAGTATTGATATTCCTTCTTGGTTAGTTTTTCTATTTGTTCCAAAACTGGTTTTAGTTCTAGCAGGAATGGGTAATTGTCCTTACTAGCCATAATCTGATTTAGAGTTATAAACTCATTGGTAAGTTTACTCCTAAATGCCAATGCAACATCTTTAGCTTCCTTTGCAGGACAGGGTTCATCGAAAAAATCGTTGTAAATAGTGGTCAACTGCTTAATAAACTTTGGGTCTATATCAACTTGAGGTTCAAGCAGTGTGTTACCATGTAATCGGGTGTTCATTAGCGAGTTTAACACTTCGTCATCGTCCAACAGGTTTGAATCTTGACGTACTTCAACCTTTCCCCGCTTGTATAGCTTTGCCACTATACACCAAATTGCATTAGGATACCACCCGTAGGGCTTACGGGTAAAGAGGTCTCGCAAATCGGACAAAGATGTTCTGTCGGACTGTTTTTTACGTTTCTGAATGACATTTAATATTTCACTTTCTGCTTCGGATATCGTAGAGTCATCGGTTTTGAAAAGGTCGTCCTGCTTATCGTATATAATTTTTTTGATAGATTCCTCTGAGAATTGGATGTTCCCAAGCATTTTAAGATTTGGGTATGCTAACAGAATTAACTTTTGAAATGCATTAACCAGTTTGTTTTTACCATCGGATGCACCATTCATTTCCTGCCTCATGCCGTTCATGTAAACAGCCGATTCTCCCAATAACTTACGAAGGAGGTTAACTAGAGCAGACCTGCGAATGGTATTTTGCTGGGCTTTCTCGTATAGGATATGCTTTACGTTATCCTTATTATTAATTGATTGGCTTAACCTGATATACTTCTCGGTTTTAAGATACATTCTAACATCCAAAAGCATATGCTCATTGTTAGGAAGAACCATCATAAGCAAGGTTTGGTAACCCATGGTTTGCGACTTAAAAAAATCTTCTCTGTCGTGGTCACGGAAATTCGGAGTAATAACTTCAACTGTAAGTTCTTTCTCCCGCCCGAGTATTGTACCATCTATTTTACTTGCAAACTCGTAATCTTGCTTGTTGTCCAAAAACCGAATTTTTGTATCGCCTATAATAGTGTCGAAAATGATTTCTTTGAATAGGTTGGTTATTTGACCATCATCAATTTCGGTCGATTTAATTTCTTGCTCTATATCCTTTTCTTCATCGGTAAGAAATTCATACAAATCTCCATTTCGCTGAATATATGTCTGATTTTCTAGTAAAGTTAGTGCTCTATGAACATTCTGGTCATGCTTAATAGTATCTATATGGATATTATCAATCATGAGCGTTGATATATTTCTTTCAGTGCTTTTGAAATTGCTGAAGTATTTAACCATAAATAGTGCCTTTAGCACTTTTATGGCAAATGGATTTTCGAGGTTTTTTTCGGCAAGAATTATAGCACTCTGTAATTCCCCTCGAATAGTAGAACGAATTCCTTCGAATAGCATGTCGAAACTAACTATCGAATTTTCGTTGTTATTGCTTAGTTTTTGTGCTACATGCTGAAATACTCCTAGCATAGAACGCTCACCAACCGAGGCATGCTTACCTTGAAATGCATTGTGATTGGACAGTGCCCTTATACTTTGCTGAAACAAATCGAATTGATAAGGGATGAATGGGTATTTATTAATAAAATCGACCTCGTCTCTATAGCCTTTAAACTGCACTCCAACTTCGGAGAATGAAAGAAGAGTCTCCATGCTGGATTGTTCTTTTATCCAAACACCTTTAAGTATATCTTTAGCAGGCTGGGCTTTACTCAACAATCGCTTCTCAATAACTTCATCAACATTAGCCGATGTAAGAGGAATTTTAATTTTAAAACGAGCCTGAATTTTCGAAAAGTCATTTTGTTGCGATTTGGTCATATCTCCTACCACACGCTCCATGTCCTCCTGCGAGGTAACCAGTATCCAAGAGTTGCCCTTTGTTTTTGTAGCCAAGGTCTCTGCAATGGTCTGTAAGTTAAGCATCAACTTTGTATTGTCGGAAATAAATTGTCCCACTTCATCAACAAAGAAGTTTAAGCGAAAACCCTTTGGTTTGGTTTTAATATAATCGTTAACCTTTGTACAAAAATCTTCAACCGAGATGCTGAAATCCTTCCGAATGGTTTCTATAACAATAGAGTAACTTTCTGGACTATTACCCATTATTTTTGAGAGTACTTTTCCCATTCCTTCCTTCACCTTAGGATGAAATGTTTTTCTGCGAGCGTTAGACCAGAACTCCCCAGTTTCTTTTTCAAACTCCTCCTGAAAAGTCTTATACACTCCTTCGCTATCTAACCAACGTTCAAACTCAGAGATATAAAGGTTAGTTCCAAAATATCCAAGGTGGTCGTTAAACACCTTGTAAAATACGTCTAAAAGTGCATCCTGCTCTTTAACTGCGGACGACTGAGCTTTTTGGTCGATATTAAACAAAATAGATTCCGATGGAATACGTGTGGAATTAATTATATCGGCTTTCAGCAAATCATCGTTTTCAATTTTTTGAGCAAATACTTCTCCCAGTTTGTAGCCATTGAATTCTCGGTTTTCAAGAACATAGGAAATTATTTTGAGCAAATGCGATTTACCTGAGCCAAAGAAACCCGAAATCCAAACACCGTTTGCACCCTGATAATCGTTATATGCTGAAAAAAAATCGGTTATTTTCTTTGATATTTCATTGGTAATCACATACTCCATCATTTCATCAAGAATATGCTCTTGGTCATCGGCCTTAACAACCGTTTCGATGGTACGGTCAATATTTTTTTGAAAAAAATCTCTTATTATCATTTCTTTAACTTATAAGTGTCAATATTGAATGCTCTGTAATAGTTATCGTCTTTTAGTAAGCCAAAAAGTTCTAGCGATAATCCATTATAATTGCCATTGAAAAACATTATAGTTGGTGCTTTTTTTGCAATATTCTGAAGATTATTTAATACACTATGCGAACGTATATAAGGGAATACCAAACCAATTCCAGTAAGAAAATAAACCCGAGCATTGCTAGTATCAATAACGGATTTAATTGCAGGCATAAGAACTTCTTTTATATCGAGAATTGACCTCAAAGCTTCTTTAAACTCGTTTTTATCCATGGATTTTTCAAGTTCAAAAATTTCACCCTCACCCAATTCTCTGCTTAGAATATCCATTACAATATCGTAGAGATTCAATTCAAGAACTACGATACCATTGTTGTCTAATTTGTTTTTCAGGCCACGGATGGCGTTTTCAACCTCATTATACTGATTAGCTTCAAATGCTGCTACAAAAAAGGGAATCTCTCCACCCAACGACTTCATTTGAAGAAAATCTTCATCAACTATAACTTCGAATATGTGCTCAAACCTTTTTGCTATAGTATCCATATAATTGTTTTAATTGTTCGATGTCCCTATCGGGAATTAAAAATATTTTTAACCACTCAGGGTCATCATCAATTATAGCCTTAACCACTTCAGATTGTAAAATCTGGGGTTGAATAACTCGTTCTACAGCGTTATTAATAACTCCAGATTGTTCAAAGATTCTGAACATAACCTGTTTTGCTTTTTTCATGGTTATTTCAGAAAACTGTTCCAACTCTGGATGAAGCATCAATCTGCTATCAATGAACGCTTTAAAATCCGACTCATGAATTTGATAGTTGAAGACTAATACTTTTTCACGTAGTACATCAACGGTAAAATCTTTAATGAACGAATAGTTTTTGCAAATGGAAAGAAATGCAACCTGTTTTTGGGCAACTAGGTCGCTATATGCTAAAACATTTTTTTGTTCAATAGTTAATTCTTCAAGCCTGTTTTTTATCTCACGGAATCCTCTTATGGATGAGCTTGTTTTTCCAGAAGCGTAAGTTCCTCCACTCTCTCGAAGAGTTGATATGTCTACTACTTTATCTTTAATTGCAATTCTAGCCAATCTAACCATATCTGTTAAACGTAAAGACATTGCAGTGAAAGAAAGGACGTATTTTGATGATTTTACCATTTATAAATTCACAATTGTTTTTGTCGATACTTCAAGAAGAACACTAAGTTTTTGAAGATGCTGTTTGTTGGGATTACTCTTGCCCGAGCACCAATTACTTACGGTAATTTCTGACACACCCATCTTGTTAGCCAACCATTTTTGCTTAATACCCTTTGTTTTCAACAGTTCTTTCAGAAGCATAAGTTTAATAAAAATTAAAGTTTTTCGACATCTAATTTAAATAAAATATGTAGTTGTGCAACTGTTAAAAAAGAAAAATATTACTTTTAATGTTAGAGAAAGGAGTCGGGTTTTTGGCACATTTTCTGATAAGAAGTTAACGATAACAAACTCTGTAGATATCGTTACTCGTTAGAAAAGAAGTTAAATATTTATTGAAAACTGATTCTATCAAAAATGGTAAAAAGAATAGTAATACTTAATTCTGGTGTATACGGAAAGGCTTCCGTTCGACTTGACGACTGCAATTCAATTCAACTTGTTGGCCCAAATAATATCGGTAAAAGTACACTGATATACACTTTAAATTACCTTTTTATCATCGATGGTAGAAAAATGTCGTTTAGTGGAAACAGGAGCGAAAAGGATACATTGCATTACTATTTCCCAAACCAAACCAATAGTTTCTTAATCTTTGAAATATACAAGCACCGATATTATTGCATTCTAATAAAAAGAGGCGAGGATGGGTTAGAATACTACAAAATTGACAGCGATTACAAGGAGGAACTATTTCTTGAAACACAAGACAAGCAACAAAAAGTCCTCAAGTTCGAAGAGGTTAGAAGGAATATCATCACAAAAGGGATAGACTTATATCAGTTTAGAGATAAAAAAGAAGTCTTCAACTTTATCTATCAAAGAGGAAAACGAAGCAATGCTGCTATATGGTTAGAGGATTCAGTTGTTTCCGATGGATTAAGTAATAATTTTAGCAAAGTATATAGATACTTGATTGATTCAAAGTTAATTACCAACAAAACACTGAAGGATACTCTTATTATTGCTGATAACAGAGACAAAGAGGGTATCAACTTTTCTCAAAAGGACAGAAAAGATATTGTCAATCTACTAAAAGCAAATGATGAAATCAAGGTTTTTGAATCAATAAAGTCTGATTTTCATCAATTTAGAGAGATTGTTTCTCTGCATAAAGCCAAAGAGAAAACGGTTAGAGAACTTATCTATGCTTTTAATAAACAATACACATTCTCAAAAACAGAATTTGAAACACGAGTTAAGGAAAAAAGCGAAGAGATTGAAAAAATAACGTTTAACATTAATGAAGAGTTGCAGCCCAAACAGAAGGATTTGTTGATAGAGGTTGGCGTTTTGAAAAACGAAATATCAACTAAATCTGATTTGGTCGAAAACCTGCAGAAACAATTAAATGAAATTAATTCCTTTGAAAACAAAGAATTCATTCAACAAGCCATTTATAACCTTGATGAAAAAAGGAGGGATATTGAAACTAGATTGACGCTTATTGACACTAGGGGATTAAGTGCAAAACAGATTGAAACTAAAATATCAACTCTTAAAAATCAAATAGAAAGCAAGACAAGAGAAATAACCAACTTCTCTAAACGTTTAATTCAAAACATTTCATCTTCACAAGAAGTAAAGGAGCAGATAAACTTCATTCTTTCAGAAGAATTTCTAAGTAATCTCACAAATGATGATGTAGAAATTCAGATAAGCAAGATTGATAAACTAATGAGACTCTTCGATGGAGAAATAAAAATTACTTCTAAACTCAAGGCAAAACCAATAGCATCGCTTGACGAAATAAATGAAGAAGTTCAACAGATGAAGGTTGAATTGTCAGATTATGAGAAAAATTTACCAGTTGTTAAAGATATTGAAAGTAAAAAACTCGAATTAATCCAATTATTAAAAACTATTGAAGACTATAAAACAAAGATTAAGAAAATAGACTCCAAAGAAGATATTGAAAAACAAATAAACATCACTAAATTAGAGATTAAAACAAAATCTATCGACAAGGAAGCTAAAGAAAAGGAAAATGAACAACTCAAAGAAGAAATTGCTAGAAAATCTGAATCATTCAAAAGTCTACTGGAAGAAAAAGGATTCTTTCAAAGAAGGCTTGAAGAAATAAGAAAACAGAAGTTAGAGATTGAAGGGTATGGTCTTGATTCTATTGAATATGAAACATCCGATGGATTGGAGAATATATATACCAAAATTAGGTTATTTAATAGTGAAAGATTAGAGTTAAAATCGAATAAGGAACGTGCCTTTGATAGACTAAAGGACAAAGTTAGGAGCACAATTGCTAGTGAAGATGAATTTATTAAGTATGTTGAAGAAGAGATTGCATGCTTGCCTGATAAACGAAATAGTATCGATGGTTATCTTCAAGCAATTTCTGTCCAGTTCGCTAACCCGTCAGCATCTCTTATAAGGCGATATAACGAATTCAAAGAATTTATTTACAATAAATTCAACAGCAAATTGGGTAAAACTAGATTTTCGGATATAGAATCGTTGAAAATCGAACTTGTTGAAACAAAAACCATAATTGATGAACTAAAAAAGATTAGTTCAATACAAGACCTAAAAAGCCAACTCGAATTTGATTTTGGACAATCTGACAATCTTAACATTCTGAATAAATATCTTGATAATGGAAAGGAAATAAGATTCGAGGATTTATTTGAAATAGAACTTCATTTAACAAAAGGAGGAAAAGAACGTAAAGTTGACTTGAAAGACCAAGTTGAATCGGACGGAACTGATAAAATGATACGTTTGGTAATTATCATGTCTGTAATAAATCGACTTGCCATTAACGACAAGGAGAATAAGATTGTTGTATTTATTGATGAAATTGCAACCATAGATGGTCAGAACAGAAGGGAGCTCTTCAAGTTCTGTAACGAGCACAACTTTATCCCCATATGTGCATCTCCTGATGAGACGATATTGGATGGATTTGATAAATATATATTGCTATTCAGACCGCAAAAGGGGACAAAGGTTAACTTAAACGAGAAGCAACCCAATGTAATGTTCCAGCAGAAACTAGTGCATCATGAAACAAATTGATTTCAATTTTTATTCTGATTTAAGGAATAAACCGATATCGCTTAACAGAACACCAAAAACTGTTAAAGCATCATCGGTTTTTAAAAATCTGTTTGGTGCTGGTATTCTGGGAACTGAAAAGGTGGGTAGAGGGACGAACATTATTATTCAAAAGCCAGAAGAATATGCTGTTTTTTTGAAAACATATTTTCCTTCTTATGAAAATCTTAGTTCATCCAAAGCCAATAATATAAAACAATTTAAAAACTCGAAAGCAAGAAGAACAATTGAGCGTCCTATGTTCTTTTTAAGGGGGTATTCAACTATTGAAATAAATGGAAAGTCGCTAGATATCAAAAAGTATACCCATTCCTTCGGTTTCTTCGGTGTAACTACACTTAATATCAAGGCTGATAGAATTTGTTTCGTAGAAAACAAAAATACTTTTTTAAACGCTGAAAAACTTCTTGGGTTTGATTGGATATATATTCATACTTATGGACGAGTAGGGCTTGAAGTGTTGAAAGCAATAGATTGTAAAAAAGTCCTTGTCTTTGTTGATTATGATTTTAATGGGTTAGATGAGTATCTTCGAATTAAAAGCCATTTCAACGATGCAGAATTATTTATTCCAAATAATTTTGATTCACTTTTTGAAACATACGGAACATCGATAAAAGGTAAACAGAAAGCGAGTAAAAAGGTATTAGGGTCAACTATTGATACCGTAAGTAGAATTAGGAAGTTGGTTGAAACAACAAATAAATTTTTAGAACAAGAAGTACTAATCAATGATTAACGAAGAACCCATATCCATTCTACGATTTATATCAAATTATTTCGATATAATAAGGGAGTTATTCATTACTCAAAAGGAAGAAAGAGTAATTCGTAGGGAAACCTTTGAAATCATTTGTAGTAAGTATAGTGCGGAGGGGATAAAAAAAACGTTATTTAAGTATAAAATTGTAAAACCTCTACAAGATGATTATGAGCTTAGAGATGTTTATTTTAACCTAATTGAATTTATTCTATTTGAGTTCAGACCACTCTTACCTGATGAGATTGAGAAATATGGCGTTTCAATTCAAGAGTTATTTAGAAAAATTAGGGAGGGAATTAACTCAGATAAAAATATACTTCTTGATAGAATTGCAGCACTATCAGAAGAAGTGAAAAAATTCTCTGAAGCGGTTGATAAGAATAAAATCAGGTTACTTTCAGAAACTAGAGATTTAAAGGCAAATGTCAAACGAATTGGCTACAGGGAGAAGATTCAAAAAGCATCCCACTGGACAGAGCATTACATTCTACCATTAAATAATATACTTAACGTTAACCATTCCGAATCAATTACAAATAAACTGTTTGATATTTCCGAGTTCGCAAATCAACAACGGCTAATTCTTGAAGATGAAACAATAAGGTTGCAGTTTGAAAAACTGCATCGGCAGTTAATTCAAACCAATGATGATATAAGGTCAAATCACAAGGTATTTATCAATGAACTAATCCCATTGATAGATAGAATTAGAACAGAATCTTTAGTCATTACTGGGTGGATTGAGTTCCTTAAAAAACCATACAAAACAGTACCCCCAAGACTTTTCAAAACAGATAGAATTACTCCAATCTCAAATAAATTCTATCTAAATACGAAAGAATATTTTGAGAACTTTCAAGTTGTTGAAGATTTCTATATCGAGCAAGAAGAAGGGCAAGAGGTCAGATGGATTTTCAATAAATCTTATTACAAAAGTAAACTTTCAAGTAGTTTACCTGTAGAGAACTTCTTTGTATGGTGCAGAGACTCTTTAGAATTAGAGGGAGATATAACAAATGAAAAACTATTAGCATTAACCACATTGCTTTTTGAGGAAGATATTCAAATAACTGAGAGTCATGAATTTGATGAAATAGAAATTCAAACTCAAAGTTCAAGTTTTATAGTACCCAAAATTCAAATAGTTAAAAATGGAATTTGAGAACCCAAAATATCATCAGCAAATTGTAGAGGATTTAATGAATGGAAAGTTCATTTTATCCAAAGAAATACATTTTGAGGATGTTAAAGAGAATAGAGACTTTTACGAGAAATTTTTCCGTCATAGTTTTGGATACGAGTTTATATTTAAACCCGATTATGCTTATATTATCTCTTCAGAAACAAATGAAAACCTATCCAGAGATATTTGCATTTTCATTGCAATACTATGCTATGAACTAGATAAGGCTGGTATTAATTTTCTAGATAAAATCGAATTTGGCGACTTTAGTCTTGAAGAAATCGATAAGTATTTTGAAAATTCATCGTTTGTTGACCTAATCAAAGGGAATAATTCTATTAAAGACTATGATTCTAGGCGAAAATTAATCAGAACCATGACCACGAAAAATATTACCGAAAAAAATTCGGAAGATAGATTTTCATTTACACCTGTATACAAAGTATTCGTAGATTTTGCTAAGGAACTAGCAGAAAGCAGCAAGGAGAGCGAAACAATAAATCAGGGAGAGTAAATAAGTCACAAAACATTTACAACTTTTTTGTTCTTATTTAGCCTTATCGAAAGTATATATTACCAGAATATAATTCTTTCTCAGTATTATTATTTTTATAATTAGTATCCCCCGCCATTACTGAATAATTGCAATAATGGTGCAACATAATATAGTATACTGGCAAACTTTTCTATTTTCCTACTTTAGTTTTATTATTTCTTTATAAACAGTCTTTTCAGTCTCTTTTATTCATTTTAAAAGTAGATTTTAAATGCGTAGCATTTATAAATCTACATATCATCTTGCCTTTAGGCAAGATGCTCATTTATTATATTTCAAATATAAACTATTTTAAACTTTTAGATAATTCTATTATATAATAATTAATCCCAAGGGATTACTAAAAATAATGATATGAAAAATTGTATAACCTTATTCTACCACTTAAATTATATAGCAAATTAAATTCTTTACCATTAACTAGAATTCAAAAAAATCATGCTTTTAGATTCATTAAGCATTTATTCTATGAAAACCAAAGAAGTTCTGACGAATTATTTGGTAATAATTTTATTTCTTTTTCTTCAATTTATTTGAGAGAGGAATTTACCCGTGATTACTATAAAATGTTCATGAGGTCTTTGTTGGAAAATGATATTATTAAACGTAGGCCTTACTTCAACAGTTCATTTTCTTCCAATTTTAAGGGCGGTACTATGCCTGAGAATAGTCAAACTTTTGGGTATAAAATTAATGAGTCTTTATTTGATTTTAGCGATATTAAAATAGTTCAATTTCAAAACAAGACATATAAGCATGGCAACAAACAAATAAAACAAGTTGTAAATGACCTTGAGCGTCTAGATATAGATACAGATGGTATGATTAAAGCGGTGATGAATTTAGATATCTCAGATGAAATATTCATAAACAGTGATATTAAGGATGATATTGTTGACTTAGTGGATACTCATAATAAAACAAAAGATGGTAAACCTATCATAAGGGCTATGGAGATTGGCAAAGCATTAGCAATCGCCATTGAAAGAGGGACAGACCTCATATGGTATAAACATAAGTGCTATCTTGATAATCTTGATGATTTCAAACGAAAACGGCTAAACAACATTAGAGCTAAATCTATTTATTCCATCATGGCTCTCTGGAACAAAGATTTCTATGCCGCACAGAATCTAACAAACAATAGACTGGATACAAACCTTACATCTTTGAAATCTACCTTATTGAAGGAATTCATTACTTACAAAGGACAACATATTAACGATATAGATATGAAGAACTGCCAGCCATGCTTACTGGCTCATCTTATTGCCAATTTGGATAGGGTGATACAAGATTTCTATCCTTTAATGGTAAAATATAACTATCCAGAAGTTGACAGTTCAGCACCAGACATCCTATTATTCCAAGAACTTGCAGCCAAAGGACAGGTGTATGATTATATCGGAGAACAACTGGGATGGAGTAGGGAGTATGCTAAGGATAATTTCATTAAGATTATGTTCAGCCGACCAAAGTTTCGGAGTGTCTATAAGAACCAAATTAAGGGGTTATTTCCATCTATAATTGATTTTATGGACGAATTTAAAACGATGAATGGTGACCATACTCAGTTGTCCATTTTATTACAAAAAATCGAGGTGGAACTGTTTATTGAAAGAATATATAAACCTCTGAGGAAGCAAGGGTATTACATTTTCACCAAACATGACTCTATTCTCTGCTTTGGAGAGAAAGATGTTATAAAAGAAAAAATGGAGACGATTCTACAGTCGACAGGATTAAAATTCACCCTAAAATAGAATTATTAGTCCGCTAAAGCACTGGCTAATGCTTGTATATTCTGCATTCTTCCTATTAGAATGCTATCGCT
Organism: uncultured Rikenellaceae bacterium; assembly: GCA_964617235.1. GTDB lineage: Bacteria > Bacteroidota > Bacteroidia > Bacteroidales > Tenuifilaceae > SB25. The sequence goes on from CAZTVY010000002.1 coordinate 22,711, forward strand.
CAGCAGGTCATCAAGCTCATAAATTCTTTGATTCTTTATTTTTGCCGACCTGATTTTTTTATTGCTTTTCAGATATCGCCACAAGGTTGCTCGATTGTCTTTATTCTGATTATCTGGGCTACTTAAAAGGTTTAGAATGGTATTAAAGTCAATGAACTTATGACCTTGGAATATTATAATGTAAATAGTCTGCTGCATTCTTAATTTTTTACTTTATATATAAAATTATTTTTTTAGCAAAATTAGTATCAACTCGTGCATTTTTATGGCTGATTTATTAGTCGGGTCAATGCTTAGGCAAGTCTCCACTGAATCGTAAGCGTACAGTAGTTTGTTTTGCTTGATATGTGTAAGTGCACGTATTAGGTAGGCTTCCATTATAATATTATTGCTCAGCTCATCTCTATTCCTTAATACTTGATTGATGGCATTGTGGGCGAGCGGGTAGTACTGATACAAAGAATAGTATATCCAACTCTGATATATAAAAAGCCAACACTGCTCTTCTACATCCTTTTCCTGCTTTAACTTACTGTCAATAGCTTGCAGTGCCAATTCGGGCTCTTGCTCATTGATTAGTCTAAATATGTCAGAATATTTGAAATTACGCTGAGTTTGGGGCATTTTTATTCCAAAAATAACGAGTGCTCATTTATAAAAAAAACATTTTTGTATCTGGTACTAGTCTACATCAATATATAGTGTTTATTTAATAAAATCAACAGGTTAATAATCTATTAAAATTTAGTTAATTAGAAATACTATTTGATTTGCAAATATCATGATTAGTTTCAGCAAAAAAACTACTTATATAATGGTTCGCTTCGAACATTATGTATCTCTTTTAGTGCATTATTTGCATAGTTAAAATCAAAGCACCATTTTCTGCAATGTTTTTTTGTCTCAGCATTAATGTATCTATCAAAATGATATTCATATTTTAACATTGCATATGTGTCATCGTAGTATAAATCAATATATTCATAAAGTTTAAACTTTTGAAACTCTTCTTTAAGTGATGCAATATGACTTATTACAACATCTTCAGATGGTGTCTTAACCTGTGTTTTTTCAATATCCTTTAATCCATCGGGAATTTGAAATATTTTCCCCTTGTACTTACCTGTTTGACTATTAAGCTCTTCAATCTTTTTATAAAACTTTTCCTGGTCTTTCAGGAGTTCATCATATTGCCTGAGATTTATATTTCTTTTCTTCAATTCTTCATTTAATGCAACGACATCTTTTTTATAGAAATATAGTCTATGCCCATGTTTATAGTAGTTCTTAAATTGAAACTTTTCAATAATGAACTTCCCACAATAATGTGGGGCCTTTTTAATTACTTTTGAAAGTTCATAATCACTAATCCATTCTCCTCGTTCAACGGATAAACGTTTAAATTCTAATGCTGCTTTATCTAGTGCTTGAGTTGAGAAACGCTCTTTGGCTGGTAAATCATATGTACCAACCAACTTAGAGAGCAAATCACGTAATTGCTTTATTTCTTTTAAGATTTTAGTTTCCATTTTGCTTACAATTTTTGGTAGTAAGCAAATTTAATAAATAAAATCTTCAAGATGTTTATTGTCAAGGAAATCAATCACTTTGGCTACATCTTGAATAATAATCAAGTTAGATAAATTGCCAGCTTTGTCTACTAAATCAAAAGCCCTAGAAATAGGGCTTTTTTGTTATGTTTTACGCTTACGCGCTATACTCAAAAAACCACAACAAAATTTACGTGGGATACTCGCACAAAAAAGCCCCTAGTCGGGGCTTCCAATTTAAAATTGTCTGAATCCTATAATCTGACGAACATCCTTAATGGTTTGCGATGCACTGGCACGCGCCTTTTCGGCACCCATTTTTGCCACTTTCCTCAAATAGGCATCATCGGAAAGTATTGCCTCAATTCTCTCGCGCATTGGAGATGTAACCCTAATTATATCCTCAGCCAACTGTTTTTTCAAATCTCCATAACGGATTTCGCATGCATTGTACTTATCATTGAAAAACTGATAGGTATCGGGTGTGGATACAACCTTCATTATGGTAAATAGGTTCTGAATGGCTTCGGGTTTCTCCTGATTGGGTTGAGTTGGACCCGAATCGGTAACGGCTTTCATAACCTTTTTGCGGATAGTTTCGGCATCATCGGATAGGTAAACTGCATTACCTTCCGATTTTCCCATTTTGCCAGACCCATCTAGTCCTGGTATCTTAACTAGCTCTTTACCAAAATTATAGGCAACTGGCTCGGGAAAGTACTCCACATTATACATGCGGTTAAAGCGGTTGGCAAATGTACGTGTCATTTCCAAATGCTGCTCTTGGTCTTTACCCACAGGAACTTTATGCGCCTTGTGAATAAGAATATCTGCAGCCATAAGAGTTGGGTACGTAAGCAATCCAGCATTAACGTTGTCGGGTTGTTTACGTATTTTTTCCTTAAACGAGGTACAGCGCTCCAGCTCACCTTTATAGGCGTTCATATTCAACAAAAGGTAAAGTTCAGGAATCTCAGGAACATCACTTTGGATATAAAGAGTTGATACTTCTGGGTCTAATCCACAAGCAATATACTCGGCCAAAACCTGCTTAACATTCCCGTGCAAATCCTCAGGGGTAGGATGCGTAGTAAGTGAATGGTAATCGGCAATAAAAAAGTAGCACTTATTCTCGTGCTGCATCTTTACAAAGTTCTGCAAAGCACCAAAATAGTTGCCCAAGTGCAGTTTTCCTGTGGAGCGTATTCCGCTAAGTACAATATCCATATCAATAAAAATTTGTCACAAAAATACTAAATTATGGGTTACATACTAAATGCATTTAATTTATTACGATTACTCTTCAATTTCAATAAATATTATTAAACCCTAGATACCGATTCAAAAATATACCTAAATTGCATAAAGAACTAAAAGGAACAACGATGAACGGCATAGAGGTTAAAGGTACAGGATTGATTTCGACCCGTACCTATGTGAAAGAAAAACATCCAGAACGTTACAATGATTGGTTTAACACATTCCCTAGCGATTGTCAGTTGCTTTACAGTGGAGTAATTAGCTCCTCGGATTGGTTCGATGTGGAGAAATACTACTACACCCCGCTTAAAGCCATTGCGAATGTGTTTTTTGGAGGAAATGAGCAAAAAGCAGCAATAGAAGTAGGAAAGTTCAGTGCCGACTTTGGATTAAAAGGTGTTTACAAGGTTTTTTTACTTGTTGCGAGCCCCCAAGCGCTTATGAAAGCTTCGAAGCGGATTATTTCAATGTACTACAGGCCAGTTGATGCTGAGATATCGGAAGTAAATAAAAAATCCATCATACTTACAACCACCAAACTACATAAATCGAGCGAGATACTAGATTATAGGACTATCGGTTGGTGTATTAAAGCCCTTGAGCTTGTAAATTGCAAAAACGTGACATACCAAAAAACTCAAGGTTCAAACCCTCAAAATTTCTCGGTTAAATTTACCTGGGATTAACTTTTCACATTAGTAATCAACAACTACACCCCAAATAATTTAGGTATTGTCAAAATTTGGCCATTCGGTTTGGAGTCAATTTGTTTTTTTTGATAAATTGGTATTCAAAATAATAAGTCAAATTACAATCAAAATACTATGAAAATAACACAAACAATAGCCATAGCAATCTTAATGCTGGCTACAGCAACTGTAGTTGCTCAGGAAATTAAAAAAGACGACAACAAGTTACAGAGCACCACATATAGAAGAAGTTCGCTTTATACAATTATGCTTGATGATGCAGGGCTTATTAAAGCAGACACCATTAAGCGAAGCTTTAACTCTACTCCTATTCCCGAAAAGTTTAACGACCACAATATTTCCATCCGGTCATTCAACCCAAAAGATTACCCTATTCCAGAAGAAGAAA
>CAZTVY010000003.1:0-25812 GCA_964617235.1 uncultured Rikenellaceae bacterium
TGGGCGGTTGACCGTCTTTCTATCCTTGCTCTAAAAATTTACCATATGCAGCAAGAGGTTATCCGCACCGATGTTTCAAAGGATCACCTCGATAAATGCCAAATCAAACTAAATATTTTGCTCGATCAAAAGAAAGACCTTTCATCTGCTATAGATCAACTCCTAAACGATTTTGAAACTGGTAAAAAGTACATGAAAGTTTACAAGCAAATGAAAATGTACAACGATCCATCGTTGAACCCAGTACTTTATGCCCAGCAAAACAAAAAATAGCGTGCCACAAAAGGTTTTGGCAATTCGCCTCAGCGCCATTGGCGATGTTGCCATGACGGTACCCTCAATTTGGTCGGTTACCCAGAACAACCCAAATGTTCAGGTAACTTTGGTATCGCAGGGTTTTGCCCGCGATATTGTTGACCAAATTCCGGGTGTACTTTTTTTTGAGGTCGATACAAAAAAACGCCACAAGGGAATTTTTGGGCTATTCCAACTATTCAACGACCTTAAACGTTTGGATAACTACGATGCCGTTGCCGATTTGCACGATGTAATCCGTAGTAAGATCATTAGAACTCTATTCCGATTAAATGGCGTTAGGGTAGTTAAAATTGATAAAGGTCGAAAAGAGAAACGGGAACTGTGTCGGGAGAAAAACAAACGGTTGGTTGAACTAAAATCGACGTTTGAACGCTACGCCGATGTTTTCCGCAAACTTAACCTTGAGGTCGACGATAGTTTCGATTACTTTTTCCGCGAGGCTCGTTTATCGGGCCCAATATCTATTCATTTGGGCTACAAGGAAGGCAACTGGATTGGAATTGCACCTTTTGCCAAGCATAAGGGCAAAATATACCCATTGGAGTTGATGGAGAAAGTGCTGGAGCAACTATCATCACACAAAACCAATAAAATAATACTTATTGGTGGTGGTGGACAGGAAAAGGAACTGCTTGAGGATTGGGCTAAAAAATACCCAAACACCGTTTCCATTGCTCGTAAGTATAGCATTGCCGATGAACTTCAGATAATCTCCAACCTAGACGTGCTAGTTTGTATGGACTCCGCCAATATGCACTTTGCATCGCTGGTAAACACTCCCGTGGTTAGTGTTTGGGGAGCAACACATCCATACGCAGGTTTTTACGGTTGGAAGCAAAACCCGGAGAATGCTGTTCAGATAGACTTAAACTGCAGACCCTGCTCGGTTTACGGGAATAAGCCTTGCTTTCGCAAGGATTACGCCTGCTTGAACAGGATTACCCCAGAGCTTGTTCTGAACAAAATAAACACACTGCTAAATCAACACGTAGGTTGATGAATTACACAGGCAAACCAAAGGTTATAACAGTAAACCGCAACCGATGCATTGGTTGCGGTTATTGTTTATCGGTGGAGCATAACTTTTGGGTTATTTCTCCCAATGATGGTAAGATAACCACAAAGGAATTTATCGGTGCTAAGGAACAAACACTTAAGGTGACTGTTCCAATCGAAATTCTGGAAAGTGTGATTGAATCGTGCGGGAACTGTCCAGCGAATGCGTTTAAACCATAAAAGACTTACTCAAACTTTTCAACCCTATTCGGGAATCGTGATCTTTTCAAAGTCTGTCAATTTTACTAAGCTTCCCAATTCATAATAATATTTACCATCCTTATAGTACGAATATCCTCTTTCATAAGTATTGGTAGAGTATAAGGCAAGATATAACGTTTTATTTCCTTCAAAGTTAGGATACCAAATGCCTCCCGAAAAAAAATCAGATTGAGGTTGATATATTGTTTCCGTCCAATAAATAATAAAAAATTTTACAAAATCGTCTGTTAAAGAGGTTTTATATCCTAAATAAATAGAATAGGGTGTTGATACATTTACATTCCCTTTAGCAATGACACTCTTTGAATTATTTTCATAATAAATTGTATGATCCAAAAGCAAAATATCTACTGGTTTATAGATCTTTGCATCATAATAATATACAGGCTGTATACCTCCAATTAAAGTATATCTATCCAAAAAGTACTTACCAAAGCCCTCCTTAAAAAAGAAAAACTATAGGTTCCTATCGGAATCTCTTTTATTTGAAAAAAACCAGAGTTATTTGTAACAGAAGAAAATTGTGGAAGATCTTCTATTTCAACCTTGACTCCCTTGTTATCAATACGTTTATTGAATTCATCATAGCATTCAACGGTACCATAAAATGAGGCTGTTTCAAATTCAGGAACAACATTCGTTGTTTTCCTCGTTCGCGCGCGTCTTCTTCTGACGCGTGCGACAACAACTAACCTAACTCAAAAATATTTCAGTAAATTTAGTGAAAAATTATGCCTGTATGTCCGAAAAGTACAAAGTCATTGATACAGGGTATTCGTACTTTATTACAATCACCTTGGTTGAATGGGAAAAACTATTTCATATACCGCTTTACGCTGAAATTATTATTGACTCCATCCGTTACTGCCAAAAGAATAAAGGCTTGGAGCTGTTTGGCTATGTTATTATGCCCAGCCACATACATCTGATTGCCCGCGCAGAGTTGCGTCCTCTGGGCGAAGTGATTCGCGATTTTAAAAAGTTTACCGCAACTAGGATAGTTGAAAGGCTGAGCAAGAATTTGGAGCACCAGCCAATGCTCGCAGTATTTGCCGATTCTGCTAACAGAATAAAGCGGAACAAAAACTATAAGGTGTGGCAGGACGGCTTCCACCCTGAGGTAATAACCAGTAACCAGTTTTTTTACCAAAAGCTGAAGTACATTCACGACAACCCCGTGGAAGCAGCATTGGCTGAGCTACCTGAGCAATACCCGTACAGCTCCGCAAGGAATTATGCAGAGCTAGACTATGTGCTGGAGATAGTGTTTGAGATGCCCCAGCGAATTACCTACTGCTGACAATAGCGCACCTCCGTTAGCGCTCGTCTTATGACGAGTGCTGTAATATAAATACGTTTGCCAGTACAAAACAAGAATGATCTGGTAAGTAAAGACGTACGTGAATAAAACAATGCGGCATTTAAAGTATTAGGAAGTACCTTGGAGCGCACGCGTCTGAAGAAGACGCGCGCGAACAAGGGCACGGACAACATGTCCGCGCTTGCAGGGGCTATTTTATGTCAAATCCTCATCAAATACAATTCCAAGTCGTTTTATTTTTCCTTTTTCAATTTCAATGCTCATACTACCATCACATTTATAATTACTGCGGATAGTAATCACATCAAAAATGAATTTAATAATATCTCCCTCTTTATTGTATATCTTTTCTTCACAGTTGAAGCGTGAGTTTAAAAGAGGTTCTAATATTGATAACGAATCTCCTATTGAGAAAGAAAAATCAGAGATTTTAATTCTATACTTTATTCCAATAACACTTAGATTAGACATTACAATATTCCCGTAGTATTTAATAAAAGTAATTCTTAATGAATCATACGAAAGAGTATATCCTTCTTCGAGGCCATCGGGGCCAAACTCATACGTTTTTTTATCAAATTTTTTGGGTTCGCCAAGAATATTTTTACACAAATCAATGTCTGCGTTATTTGATATTTCATTTATATTTATAACGTTAGACGGGATTGGAATTTTTGTTCCATTATCTTGGCCCAAAGTTGTTAAACACATAAAGCATACAAATAGTATACTACTCAGTTTTATTACCATTAGCATCGAATTTAGTTGTAATATAATTTCTTGGATCGACTTTGCTAGATTTTAAAGTGTTATTCTCATATATGGTTAAATGCAGATGAGATCTCCAGTCAGGTATATCAAAAGCATTGCCAGTCTTTCCTGATTCACCAATTTTCTCTCCCTGTTTGACATCTTGACCATTTTTAACTACAACCTTATTAAGATGGGCATAACAAATAATTATAACAGATGAACTTTTGTTATGATCGGTTGATTCAGATTTAATATAAATATAATTCCCTAAAAGATTATCTCCATCTTCTTGATTTGCGATAACATCATCCTTTAATAAAATTACTTTGCCAGAATACATCGCAAACACGTCAGTATTTATTTGTGCATAAAAATCAATACCATCATGAACCTTTTCTTTGTCACTGTATTTTGGCAGATTTGAAATAGTGCTTAGATCACAACCACCCCCTGTTCTTGAACAACCAAACATCCCACCTGATGTTGGAGCAGTATTTGTGTGTACAATGCTCATATTTATTAGGGGGTTTCCAGACAATGGCATATCTCTCCCAAGAATATAATTTTCAAACGTTAATTGTTCATCATCTTTTACAATTATTTCAATTCTTACTTTTCCTGTTGGTGCTTTTGTATCAGCATATGGAGTTACATTTTGTTGATTTTGTAATTCGTGAAAGATGTATTTAACAAATTTGGCATTCTTTTCAGTAAAAACTGTCTTGGATATTTCGCTGGGTTTCATATTATAACTTGGACGATCTAGATTAATCGTAGTTGTTCCTGCATTTGAATTTATTGTTGCTGAAGGTTGTTTATCGGAAAAAACATTAAACCCTGTTACTGTCATGCTAAGATAAGATAAAATCTTATTGCCAATTTCAAAGTTCTGATCTTCTTTAAATGATCCTGTGGTAAGTTGAATTGCTAATTCTTCTTTATTTTCTTTATTAGCATTCCTAATTGTATTTAAAATTCTACCTGCATCAGCAATTAACAGTCCACTTGAGTACGCCCCATCCTCCATATCATCAAACAGCCCGGTAGTGGTTTCGGGGTTGTGGATTAAGTCCCACTGGGGTTTTAGCAGGGAGTTACCCTCGGCGTAGTCCATTAGGTTATCGGTGCTGCCCTGTGCAACCTCGGGGAAGGTGTGGCGGAGATTAAAAGCACCGTGCCCAATTTCGTGGGCTACCAAGCGGGCATCCAACTGGCTTAGTGTTACAAAGCCAAAGCGGCGGTTGCGTGGCATAAAGCCCTCCAGGCCACCCTCGGAGAACTGCGGTACCACAAATAGGTAGTAGGCATCGGGGTCGGCGTCGGTTTTCCAGTTTTTGAACTCGGAAATTACGCTGTTCATCTCGGCGTTGTAGGAGCTGAGCATTTCGCTATCGGCCCAGTCCAGTCCGTTGTCGCCCAGCTCTACTCCCGTTAGTCCATTCAGCGGTTTTACTGTCCAGCGCACCACTGCCTGCGAGTATATCTGGTTTAGGCCGTTCTGGAGCAGCCCAATGGTGGCAGCAGGGACTTCTACTCCCGGTAGCGGTACAATGTAGAGTTTATGCTCCTTTTTCTGGTAAGTGGCAGCCCATAGCCCTCCCACGTACTTGCTTTTGCCCTCCTGTGTGTACTTGGCCACTACGGCGTACTGGTCGCCATCGTTGGTGCCGGTTAGGTTGTAGGTTTGCGTGGCAGTGTTGGCGCCTGCTGTGGGTAGTAGGTCGTTTCCACCCAGTACGCCCACCTTAAGGTCGGAGTATGGGTACGAGTCGGCGCTACGGAGTATGTGTAGCGTTACAGGATCGGGTATGTTTACGGGTAAGGCTTTCCACGGTAGCTTGTAGGTTTTGCCGTCAATCTCCAAATCGTTATACTGGTTGGCGTAAGCCTGCACCCTTAGGCTATCGAACCCATACTGGGTGTTGGGCGCTGGCGCAAACCGTGCCCTAAAGCCGGTGTACTGCTCATCGGTATCGGAGGTGCTACCGCTACCCGCGCTGTAGGGTTTGGCTGCCCCGTTGTACACCACCTGAGCGTTGTCCATGTTACCATCGGCGGGGACTATGAGTAGGCAGTCGCTACCACCCATATCTACAATTACAGGCTCGCCACCTCCGCTGGTGTACACCCAAACGGTGGTGTCGTTCACAACCACCACGGAGTCGATATCGGAGCTGATGTTTATGGTATCGGTAAACTCGGGCCAACCGTCATTGCCCGTGGTATCGGTGGCTGTGCCATTACCCGTGGTACTGCCGTTTCCGGTTGGGTCGGTGTCGCCCAGTAGGGTTACATTTACGGCGTTACGCTCCACTACCACCTCGCCAGCGGTGAGCTGCATAAGCTCGTTAATGCCGATATCGGTAAAATGGACTGCCAGCCCTGCGCTGAACAGCGGCACAGTGGCTATTCCCTTTCCGCTGAACTTTCCACCTCCCTGACTGGTTACCTCGGTTACCTTTATGGGCATTAGGGCAGCTAGGAATATATCGTTGGGCTTGAGCTGCTGTAGCGGTTGGGCCTGGCTAACCACAAATGGCGATACGCTGTTCTCGCAGCTGCGTTGGGTGTTTACCTTTTCCTTGGTGGTGATTGTTTGTGGTGTGGTGTAGCTGCTCGATACTGTTCCACAGAGCGATTTTAGCTGCACCTGATAGGTAGTGGAGGCCTTTAGGCCTTTAACGGTTTTGGTGCTAGTGCCGGGCTCGGCCTTTAGTTCTGACCATTGTCCAGCCTCGTCGCCGCTTTCGCGGAACTGCGCCTGCCAAGCGGTGCTGCTTGGATCTGATACCACATCAATACTGAAGGTGCTCTGGGTTTCGTCCTTCAGGCTAAACATAGTGGGTGCGTTGCAGGCATCACCAAACTGGAATACTCGTACCTCGGAGTAACCATTATTTTTGAAGAGTTCGTAGCCATCGGTGTTGTAAGCCCTTACACGGTATGCATAGCGCTTTCCGGGGATTAACTGCGGATCGCCAGGCCCATAAAGCAGCGTGGTTTGCTGCTGGGTACGGGTGAACTTAATGGCATCGGATGCCGTGGTGATGGCCACGGTGGGATTCACCTCGCCCATTAGCTCCACCAAAGTGAACTCGTACATTGTGTTCAGTGCCGATAACGGCGATGTTACACCCCCAGGTACCCAAGTGAAGTTAAGTATTTGCGGATTGGTGGCGTTTACCTTCTGGTTGGGAGTCGGAAACACTACACGAGGTGGCTCGCTGAGTAGCAGCCATACGCCAGTGCGTCCAACGTTTGATATTGGTACTCCACGCTGGTACTCCAGCACTTCAATTTTGAACTGATAAAACCCTTCGGGCAGCTTTCCTTTGCGGAATAACTCCTGCGGGTTGATTCCTTCCGCTATTACGTTTTGGGGACGAAAATACTCGGCAATTATATCGGCAGGTATTAACTCGGTAATTCCGCTGCGAAGCGTAAATGGGGCGGGTATCCAACCAGGATTGGTGTATATACGAATGCCAGCCCCCTCGATGGTGAAGCGGAACCGAACATCAAGCGATGTTACCACAGGGTCGTGCAGCAGCACGCTGGCCATAACCCTTTGCTGGTCGGGCGCAGTGTAGTGGCTAAGGTAAACCGTGTAGGGAGGGGTTACATTGATGTTGGCCTGTACGGGGAAAACCTGTGCGAAAGTAGGTTTAATGGCAAAGGCCAGTGAAAAGATTAGCCAAGTAGCAATGCTACTCCAAAAATGTTTGCCTGTGGTTGAATGACTCATAATTCTCTTTTTTCTTTTGCTCTTTTTCTTTCTAGGTGCTACGCACCTAGTTGACTATTGCGCCCCTTCTATTTATTACGCCCTTACAGGGCTCTTTTTTTGTTTTTCGGCAAGGGACGATGTTCTTTGCTGAATTTCTAGGTGCTACGCGCCTAGTTAATTATTGCGCCCCTTCGGGGCTATGAAAATTTTTATGTCTGTTGTGGGTTGTGGGGAGCCCCGAAGGGGCGCGATACGTAACAAAGGGTTTCACCCTTTGTTACTAACCACAAAATTCCACTAAAGCCCTGAAAGGGCGTAATGTTACTAATCCCAAACATAACGCTCATCGTAATCTACACTATACTTCTTTAAAAATGCCCTATATTCAGCCTGAAACGTCTTTTTTGAATGATGCTGTTCCTGGTTTTGAATATATCGTTGTACAACTTCTACCTGTGATGGGTTAACAGAGAATGCTCCGTAACCATCCTGCCAGTAAAAGTTTCGGTATATGTCGCCTTTGGTTTTAATCCATTTAGATGAATGCGATTTAATCTCCTCTAATAACTTCATAAGGGGCATCTTCTTTGATAGCATACACAGGATATGGATGTGATCCCGATAACCACCAATTTCGACTGGTGGCGACTCGAGATTTGAGCATATTCCGCCAATGTAAGCGTACAGCTCTGCACCAATGGCTTCGTAGAGCATCGGTTGCCTATGCTTAGTGCTGAAAGTTATATGCACATAGTTCTTTACTAAGGATTGTGACATATTTTATTGTTTCGTTCTTATTCTAGGTGCTACGCACCTAGTTTATTATTACGCCCTTTCAGGGCTTCCTAACAGAGTATTACGCCCCTTCGGGGCTTATTATAAAAATGCGCTCAATTCTATTGGATTACAACCCTTAAACTTCGAGTTTCGCTACCCGAGGTTACTCGCACCAAGTACATCCCCGATATTTGGTTAATGGTAGTTGGTACTCTGTAGGTGCTTAAACCACGGTACTCCTTAAGCAGAATCCGCTTGCCGTACATGGTGAATACCTCCACCATAATGTTCGATTCACGATTCATATCTATAAATAGCTCAAAGTTGCCATTGTTTGGATTTGGATACGCAACCACCTCCTTGAACAATGGTAAGTTATCCTTTGATGTTCCATTCGATGGGAGGGCTGGACCAATAATTATTGGTTTTTCCAGATACTGCGTGCAAGGTCCTGCAAAGGTTACCAATCCAATGTTGAAAGTACCTTCCTGTTGTGGAATCAACAAAACAGAATACTCATTACGGAATATTTCGCTAAACGAAGCAACCGGATAAATCCATTCTATTGACTGCGGTATAGGCCACGACATTTCAATTAGCACAATTGTATCGCCCACAAATGCTTTATCGGTCATCAGAAAATCGGCATCTATAACTCCTGCATAGGAATCTATCCTAAGCGTATCGCGACCAATACAACCATTATCATCTGTAACCATTAGATAATATTCGCCAGGTAGAACCAATTCCACTTTAGCCGTTGTTGCTGAAAAACCATTGTTCGATAACCATACGAAATACTTTCCGGGAACTCCTGCATCGGCCATATAGGTTTGGTTTGTACATAGCGTGATTAAATCGGGCAAATTGGGCTGCATTGATGGCGGATCGGTAACGGTGAAAAGTTTTGTGGCTTCACAGCCTTTATCATCATTAACTGTTAGGGTATATTCGCCAGAGGGCACAGCACCTGTGGAGTCGGCCAAAACACCATTCGACCATTGGTATGAGTAAGGGAATGTACCACCATTAATGGTTACCCTTACACCACCATCGGCACCTCCGTAGCAAGTTGGATTGCGGAGCAATGCCTCGTTTATAATAAGCGAATCGGGCTTGCTAACGCTAAAGGTATCGGTACGGGTACATCCAAACTGGTCGGTGGCCACTGCGATGTACTGTCCGCCAGCAACGTTTGTAAGCGTATTGCCTGTAGTACCATTTTTCCATACTAAACTCACAGAGCCTGTTTGAGACGAAGCTAGTACAGTGATGCTTCCATCGGCGGAGTACGAGCAACTGGCAGGGACAGCCTCAACCAGCGCTAAGGTTGGAGGGGGGAGGTTGCTTATTGAAGCAATATCATTAACGGTACAGCCGTGGCTATCGGTAATTGTAAATGGGTAAGTCCCATTGGGCAGGCTGTGCAGTAGGTACCCATCATTTGGACAATCGGAGGTTGGATTATCTCCGAACTTGATGATGTATGGAGCAGTTCCTCCCTGTGGAGTAACCATAACTGTATCGGTACAGACTTTGTCGCCCTCGCTATTATTCCAGTTGCTAAGGTTTACCTTTAGCAATTCGGGTTGCGACACAGTGGCAGTTTTGCTAGTAACGCAGCCATTCGCATCGGTTACTTTAATGGTGTAATTACCTGCAAGTAGATTATTTCTAGTATTACCAGAAATGCCCCCGATTTCAAATGTATGGCTTAAAGTGCCACCAGTAGCGTTTAACTTAATTTCTCCATTTGATTCTCCAAAACAACTAACATTGGTAACATTAGCACTTAACACTAACTCTTTTGGTTGGTCAAGAGTAAATATAGAATCCACGGTGCAACCCAAATTATCGGTAACGCTTATGGTGTAATTACCTGAGGCAACACCAGAGAATACACCTGAATTGTTATCTGTTCCAGAAAGATTGAACAGATAATTGTCATCCCAACCACCATTGGCAGCCACTGTAATTTGGCCATTGGAATAACCAAAACACGATGGCTGATTTGGTGTTATGCTCGATATTTGAAGAGGGTTTACTGGCTCAAGAATTTGTATCTCGTTAACCACAACAGAGCAACTGCTGGCATCGGTTACTGTAAGCGTATAAGTGCCAGCCAATAGACCTGTAAACTCTGATGTTTTTGATACGTTTGTTTTGGTTTCAACGGGTTTGCCGTTGACTGTAAGGGCAAGGGTATAACTTCCAGTACCACCCTCAACGTTTAGGCTAATTTTACCGCTATTACCACCCTTGCAGGCAATGTTAGTAGTGTTTACAGTTGCCACAATTTGTGTGGGCTGAGTAATTGGATTATCCACTTCAACAATACACTCCTCGGCATCTCTTACGTAGAATTTGCTTGTACTAGCCGATAATCCAGTAAAGATATTGCTCTCGGACCAATGTGTACCATCGCTACTGTACATAAAGGGTGATATTCCGCCCTGCGCAACCTTCAGCTCGGCAGAGCCATTACTACCACCAAAGCAGGTAATATTGCTGTGGTTTAAAACCGATAGTACAAACGGATCGGCGGGCTGGGTTATTTCCACCTCGGTTGGGCCTGTCGTACAACCCTTGGAGTCTCTAACCCTTGCGTAGTATTTTTTGGCAATAAGACCATTGAATGTACTTATACCAGAATAGGTTGCTCCATTATCCAGAGAGTAGCTGTAATCTGGCGTACCACCCAATGCGTTGATGGAGATAACACCGTCTTTGCCACTGAAACAGCGGTTATTTACTTTAGATATGTTGATTATCTCTAATTGGCTCGGCTCGGCAATAGTAATAGTAGGAAGAGTTGCCACGCAACCATTGGCATCCTTTGCAACAACATTATAATTCCCTTTCCCTAGGTTTGGGTAAGTGTAGGGGTTAAATGTTGTGCCACTAGTTGTTGCCCAGCCATCCTTTGTAAAGGCGTAGGGCGATGTTCCTCCGCTAGGAGTAAGCGTAATGCTTCCGTTTGCAAGACCATAACAGGAGATGTTGTTAAAACTCTGTGTAACCTTGAATTCCGTTGGCTCAGATAAAGTAATGGTCGATGAGTAGGTGATGGAACAACCCTTTGCGTCCTTAACAACTATTTTATAGTTCCCTTTGGTTAAATTACTAAAGGTATAACTGATTTCCGCAGAGGGAGCGCTAAAGTTTATTCCATTATCCTTGGAGTAACTGTAAGGCGGCGTTCCTCCGGTGATAGTTAAATCTGTTGAACCCTTATTGCCAAAGCACTTGATTTCATTAACATTGACACTCGAAAACAGCAACTCCGAAGGCTCTGATATATTTACATTCAAATCATAGGTACACGAATTTGCATCGCGAACCGTTACAGTGTGTGAGCCTGCTGATAATGCAAACGTGCTTTGTGTTTGGAAATTTCCACCATTAAGGCTGTAAGAGTACGGCGCTGTGCCTCCGGCCCCAGCTACCGAGACTGAACCGTTATTTTGACCAAAACATGAAACGTTTGTCTGAGAAATAATGTTTCCGCTTAATGGGAAATTGGGCTGGGTTATAATTACAGGAACATTAACGGTGCATAAATTTGCATCGCGTACAGTAACTGTATATGAACCTGCGCTCAAGTCGTCGAACTTACCGCTAGACTGATAAGCACCACCATTGAGGCTATACTCATACTCAAGCGCTCCACCAGTCCCAACAACTGTTACCGAACCGTTATCACCCCCGAAACAAGATACATTAATCTGCGACGAAACGCTTCCACCTAATGGAAATTCAGGTTGAGTTATAACAATAGGAACATTAACGGTGCATTGGTTTACATCGCGCACGGTAACTGTATATGAACCAACAGTTAAGCCGTTGAACGTGCCACTAGTCTGATACGTCCCTGTATCAAGTTTATATTCGTAGGGAGGTGTGCCTCCGGAGCCCGTGACTGTTATCGAACCAGTGCTCAGCCCATAGCATAGCACATTGGTCTGACTCTTGCTTGCTGTTAAAGCGCTAGATGGTTGTGAGATAGTTATTTTCTTTTCTAATTCACAATCATTTGAATCCACAACCTTAAAGGTATATTCACCAGCAGCAAGATTAGAAAAAGAACCAGAAGGTATGCTATACGTGTATGGAGTAACACCTCCGCTGGCTATAGGAGTAATTGAACCAGTATATTTACCAAAGCAACTTACATCTGTATGGGTTGTATTGTCTAGACTTAGTTTAGTGGGTTCGGAAATATTTATAGTAGTTGTTGAAATACTACCATTACAATCTCTAACAGAGAAAGTCTTAATGCCTACCTGACAATAAAATTCATTAGAAGTTTGGTACGTGCCACCGTTTGAATATTGCACGTCAACCCCGCTACCTCCTGTATAAGATAATTTAACCTTTGCTATGCCTCCATTACACTTAATTGGCTCTACAATATCGGCTGAAAGGGAAAGAGTATTATGGGATTTCAGTTTAATTTCAAATGATTCTGTTGATGTTTCACTTAAGGGTATGCTATTCTCACCAGCAGTGCCATAAACAAACTTGTATGAATACACCCCTTTAGGGAAAAAGATGTTATATGTTTGATTATCCTCTCCATCTAAAAATTTTCGTTTAACAGTTGTTTCATTGCCGCATGTAATCCAAAAATCAATTTTACGGTTTGGTTCAATCTCTCCAATTTGAATTGTTACTTGCGCAGAATCATCTTTACAGATTAATTGGTCAACACCTGCCACATTTGCATTTGGCAAAGGTCTAACCTCAACCGATTGTGTAAAACTATAAGGGGAGTACTTAACTGTAGGGCTATATATTAAACTACTTTGTTCTCTTTTAAAAATTGTAGACCTAAGATATAACTTTTTCCCATATCCAGTAGATTCTCCTGTTAAGGAGGCGTAATTTGGTATTTGAAAATTATGAGGATCTGCTATATTTTGCCATGAACCATCAATTCCTGTAGTGCTATACTGTATGTCATATCCATATTTGAGATCGTCCCTAGGAAAAACGATTACAGCATCATTAACCGTTGGTTTTAAATCTACTGTTGTACCTTCAATTGTAGTATTAAATGAATTATTATCAGCCTTTACTATTAAATCTGGACGAGGGGGAGAGATACCTACTCCAAAGTAACCAATAGCATTGTTGCTTGAACTATGACATATCGCATTGCTCGGTAAAGAAGGATAAGAAGAGCCATCGTCAAGTGATATTTCATACATTTCTCCTAGTTCAAGGTATTGAATATTGAAAATATAGGTAAGTTCAAAATCACTTATCGATTGAACTGGGTATGGATATTCAACAGGATTTTCATAAATATAATTGTAGAACCTTAGGTGAAAATTTCTTGTGTTAGTATTAAAACGAAAAGAGCAATTCCCAATATTATAGGGGAATGAACAACTACTATATATTGATCTATTTAACAGAACCAATTCGGGTGCTGCGTTATCTTTAATGTACTCAACTTGATCGAAAGTATATATAAAGTATTTTCCATCTGTAACAATCTGACCTACAAGAGAATTTGTTACATAAAGAAATATTAATAATAACAGAAATTTTTTCATATCTAAATGTGTTAAATAGTAAATAATACTCCTATTTCGAAGTTATTTCAATGCTACAACTAATAGTTTTTCCATCTTTTTGTAATGCAATAAATTTGTATTTATACCTTACATTGTTGATAGTGTGTATATCATTAAATTTTCCCTCTTCAGATTTAACTGTTGCAATAAGAATATTTTTACTCGTTTCACCCTTTCTATAAATCATAACATCTCCTTCAACACTTTTGGAATCCCAGTAAAACTCAATTCTTCCTTCGTCAATATTAACCTTATAATTTACTTTAAATAATTCGGTTGTTGTTGGTTTTGCATTGTTAAATGGTAATTTACTACTAATTCCCCTACGGCCTGTAATATCAACAGCAACGCAGTACAGGTTTCCCTTCCCAATATTACTGTTTATTGCTATGGAAGTATCGGCCAAAATTGTTCCACAAAATAATTCCCTTGGGGTTTTTCCATCCTCCTCAAAATACAGAATATGCTTTGCCTCATCGGTACTGCTGCTAGGAGCAATATTTGCCATGGTATTTCCCAAACTATCGGTTACCAAGGTTAGCATTGGTGCACTGGGTGAAATGGTATCGGGCTTTACCAACACAATTGACTCAGAGGGTTTTGATGTGTTATAGCGGGTGTCAAGCGCAACGGCCTTAAAGTACAAATTGCTGCTAAGCAGGTTTAATGGGAATTTTGTTTGGTATGTTGAGTCGTAAATAAAATTTTCAGTTATCAGAGAATATTCATCGGCTTTGCTGGTGGAGTATAGCAGTTGGTAGCCTAACAGATCGGCCTCCTTACCGTAGTTCCATTTAAGCGTTACCACTCCAGTAGTATCGAACTCGCCTTTTAGTCCAACAGGCGGTAGCGGCGGAATTGAGTCCTTTACTTGGAATAGCCTGGATGAGGAGAAATATGGCCTGCTAAACTGATCGATAGCCGCAACGCGGTAGTAGGAGTAATCGGCTGGTTTTTGGGAGTAGCTGTAGTTGGTATTCTTGTCAATCAATTGGTCGAAAATAGGATTAAATGGCCCAGCCTGATTAGCCGATTCGTAAACCATAAAACCTGTTAGGTTTTGGGTATCGATACTATCCATTGCCCAAGATACAACTAATTTATCGTCAACATCCTTAATATCTGTAATCCACGGTGTAGCATCAATGCTTGGCATTACATTTACCTCAACTGTATCGGAGTAAGGACCATAGGTGTCGAAAGGTGTTCTTCCCTTTAACCGGTAGTAGTAGGTTGATGCCTCTAGTTTTACAGAATCGTTGGCAATGTAACTCTGCGCATCCTCCTCAACTGTAGTCATTGAGTAGTAATCCTTCCCGACTACAGTGGTAAAGTTTTTACCATCGGCAGAGCGCTCCAATTCGAAGTTGGTGTATATTCCCCTGAATGGCTCGTAGGGCATTGTAACAGTAACCACGCTCCCGTTTACCTGGTGGGTAACACCAAAGGGGCGTGGTAGCAAATTTCCAAAGGAGAAATCGATGAGCACATAGCCAACCTCGCTTACACCTATTGTATCGGTATAGTTTGATTGAACCTTGTAAAGGTAAGCCTCGTTGGTTTTTACTGTTGAATCGATAGCACCAAGTCCCATCATGCGAGCAACGGTAAACGATTGGTCGGCACAAAGCAAGCCTATAGAGAAGCGGTTCTGCTGTTCGCGGGCAATAGTAATCTTCTCGAAAAAACTGCTCTGCGAAGTAACGGTCATCTCCATGCCCGAGCCGTAAATAGCCTCGGCCGCCACAGCAAAAGTGCCACTATCGGCATAGGTTTCCCAACTATCCAATTGTGCAGGCTGAAATCTACCAATAAGAATGGAATCGGGGTAATCAATTACTTTTCCATTCTTAATTACAGTTTTACGGTAAAGTGTATAACCGGCCTTGTTGGCCCTTTGCCAACTAATATGGTTGTTGGGTGCCCAACGTAAAAGAACTTTTCCACTATGGATATACCCCGTAACCTGAATAGTTGGTTTTGGAACCTCATTCTGTGCAACAAGATTAAAACCAATAAATACTAGAATTAGAATATATATTGCCTTTCTCATAAATGCTTAATATTTAATGCTGGTTGAATACTCCGAGGTAGGATTAACTTGCCCTGGAATAAAATATTTAATTATAATTGGATACGATGAAGAGGAGTAAAATCCAGTATATGACGAGTTCTTTATTCGAGTGAGTAAAGAATTTGAACTGCTAGGATCCAAGTAGAATGTCTTACCTCTCAAATGCCCCCAATCATTTGTTATGTAATAGCATGTGTTGTTCTCGATGCGGTTAATCGTTTGGCTACTAAACGTTAACTGTCCTTGCGAAATAACATTCTGGCTCAATGTTGGTATTTCGCCATATCCCACAAGACTTGAAACATAAACGGGAGGAACTCCAATTTTTTGAGTTTCCCTATATGTTATATTCATACCTTGAGTCAAAGGATATTGGGTATATATCAAATCTCTATAATTTTTGGTGTACCAATTTGTTTGATCGAGAACCGACTGGATTTTAATGTTACTCATTTCCCAACCATCGAATAACTCATACACCGGTGCAACGCCTTTGTATTTAATGTGAATTTGAGTGATAAAATCGGCAACACTTAAGAAAGTATACGATGTATTCAAACTCTTTATTTTCTCTACAAAAGTATTATAAGCACTCGTTCTAAAATGTAACCCATATAGTTCAACTGTATTCTCATCGGTTAATGCTCCCTCGGCAGACTTGCTAGCAAGGGTTAATTCCTCATTAACGCTTGTTTCGGTTCGTACCACATTGGCATCGGCAGTATAACCTTTGTTGGTATCCTCAACCCTTACAATCTTCATTGAGTGAATGCTGTTGTTAACCAAATTGTCGGGCACATTAAGCATTACCCTTTTTGCATTGCTATCGTAGGTTACTGGCATAATAGAAGTGTTTTGCCCCGATTTAAAGTGAGCCTCGTAACGCCAATTTCCGGGTTTAGTAAATAGGTAGTTTACTCCTTGCAATAGCTGAATGTACATATTACCATACTCGTTCTTGTAGAAGTTAACCATATTTCTAACTGGGTAGGTGTAGTTTACATTGTTCTCGGTGATATAATCGGGAGCCTCGCCTGTACCAAAGGCAACCATCTGCTCCTCACTCTCCACATTGCCATCCACGGTATAATCCACCCATCCGGCATTGCCCTCTTTTTCCTGAAAATGCACCTTTACCTTAGCCTTAAGACCCGTTTGTCCGGGCAATATTTCCATAGGACGTAATGCCAGAACATCCTTGGTAGAATTCCACTCCTTAGTGCAAGGAATTTCCTGCTCGCCCTGCATCAATTTAAAGTAATCGAGCGTTGCACGGAATTTCTTCGCATTGCCATTTTCATCAAGTACCTCAAAGGCCTCCTCAATAGGCATATTAAATACAACCTGTGGGGTTGTAAATACATCAACCTCCTTGGTTCCCTCGGCGGGCGTAACCTCCGAAATGGCGGTTACGCCTGCAAGTTCACTAACTCCAACAAGTTTACACTGATTACCATAACTAAACTCAAAATGGCACTTACCTCTAACAAGTCCACCAGCAACAGAATATCTTGCTTCAACTGCTCCAGCCAAATAAGTTGGATTTGGTAGCTGAGCGCCAAGTACTGCGGCAAATCCAGCACTTATAATTGTAAAATTTCTTTTTTTCCTGAAGACCCTTACCTTTATACCTACCTTAGCATCGACCCAAGCCCAGGCTTGCCCTTGAGCATACCAACCATTTATACCTAAATCTCCACTATGTCCTTCACAAAGTGCATTCTCTCCAAAATTTTTAAGCATAAAGTCGAAGCCTGCACCCAGTTCAAATTTTCCATAAAAAATTAAAAAACGTTGCTCGCCAGTACTTGCCAAAACCGAAGCACCAAAGGCAAAACCTCCTCCACTTTTAGCAAGGTTTTTCTGCCGCATATTGGAGAAATCTATTTTATTAGTTAGTTTCGATAAATTTGCAGGTAACGGAGGAAAATCAGGTAGTACCGAACCAACCATAAAGTAACTTTTTGCGCTAAGCAATTTCATTAACTTTAGGTTAATTGGCGAAGATGGTGTACCAATATAAATGTACCACTCCTTGGGGGCAAAGTAAAAATCTACTCTACCTGCTTTATTATTTGGCCCACCACCCTTAATTATATCTGCAACGTTAATAAATGCTTCAGCATAACCCGAGAGCTCCTTTTTACTAACTAAATACTGTATATTAACCGTAGCCTTAACCTTGGAGTCGGAGCCATCCTTATTTATTTCGGTCATAAAACGGCCATCGCCTTGGAATGTAATTTGGTTGATACCAAAGTTAGAGTTAAACTCCATGCCAAAAGTTACACTACCGTTAAATGCATCGGGTTTGGGTTGTGTTCCAATTATTACCTTAGCCATAACGCCCAACGCAATATTTTTGGATGGTTTATAGGTTACACCTGATTTTGAAATACCAATTTTAGGCGGAGGAGGCAATGTTGCAGATGTATCCCTTACCATTCGAATATTATCTGGCAATGTGCGTTCCATGTGGTAGTAGGCACCACCGCCAAAACCGTAAATACCAAAACCAGGGAAAATAGATATTCCAGTTGGAATGGTAACGCCTGCGTCGGCAAACCAATACCTAAAGCCCGAAACGTTTCCAAATTGTGCTGTTGCATACACCCTAATACCAGGGGTCATGCTCATATCAACATATCCTAGATATCCATTGCCATAAGTGGCATCATCCTTGAAATTCTCAAGGCCTCCTTTTAAGGTAATTGCGCCCGTATTTGCACTAATGGCTATTTTTCGGAGTTCAATATCCTTATACTTCCAGTCGCCCTTGTTATGCTTTGCCCAAACCACAAAAGCTGTTGTGCCAGCAATTTTTTCCTCCATTAGGTTAACACTAGCATCGAACTTAAGGCCAAGGAGAGTATCCTTATTGTTTCGCTCAAGAGCAATACCATTAATCTGAACAGGGAATCCTGCCATTGCTCCCGATGTCATTGAGAAAGCCTGAATATCGATTTGGGGCTGTCTGGTTTGAACAACCAAGCCTTGGAATGTAATATCTGCTAGACTTACACCGGGAGAACCACCCACACTAACCTTCATTTTACCGTGTAACTCGGCTTTTGGATAGTAAACCCCATCCTTGGACTCCACGGTTATCTTAGAGTTGCTAGCCAAGGTAAGTGTTGTTCCTGATCCGAATAGCGGAGCATTTATGTTTCCTGGCAACGAAACGGTGAAAAGAAAGTTCTTATCAGCATCAATCGTTGCCGAATAACTCATTGGCTTATTTGCCTCGGTAATTGGAAGTATAATTCCCCCAGCCATTCCATAGCCTGTAATTTCGTTTTTGGTTAACGAAAGCGAAACGGAATTAATGGAGAACTTCCAGCCACCCAAATTACCCTTATCGAAACTAAGTATTTGAGCATTATAGGCTAAACTTCCCGATATACCCTCCAGGTCAATTAAAAACTTGGTTGCAGCAATTTCTGGCGCAGGACCTTCTTTAGCGAATGTTTTTGGAAATTTAAGGGAAAAGGAACTAATGTAAAGACCACGCCAAAGGTTCTTATTCTCGCCATCGAACAAAACTGACTCGTAACCGGCAGGAAATTGAATTCCATCGGGGTTTCGGGTATCACTAAGGTCGAGTACAATACTCTTTGGATAAAAACTGTAATCCTTTAATCCGTTTACCTGAAAGGGGTCTAGACTTACGCTTAGTAAAATATCGTTGAAATCAGTTACCGTGCATAGAATTCTGCCACCAACCTTTGCTCCTGTTGTAATTGTCCTTGTTGTTGGATTCTCTTTAAAAAATTTTCCCTCATCTAAGAAGAGTGTAGCCGATAACTGGGCACTCTTATAACCGTTGCAGTCCCACTCAATATATGTGGAATCGGCATCAATAACCAACTCCTGTCCCATTAACGGCAGGGCTTTATCCTTAAGCATTTTAAGCTGAGCGGATTCAATACCATTAACACCAATTTTTACATTGTCGGCAACCAACCCAAATTTCTTTGTTGAACCAGGGAAACTAACACTCATATAGGCCTTCATTACCGCACCAGAAGGAGTAAATTTTAGATTATCGAGAACAATGGTGTAGTACATACCTCCTATTTCCTTAACTATACCCAGCGGAAGTGTGTAAACCTTTTCGGGGTCGAGCATATCAACAACTTTATTCTCACCTAGCACCTTTTGGGTAAGTGAATCGGCAATTTGATCCAGATTTAACTGATCGTTTACTGGGCTTTCCTGCGAATCTGCATTAACGCTTGTTTCGTCGAAAAAAAGAATTCTGGGTACACTCCTCAACGATTCGGCCAAAGAACTATCCTTAACACTGGAGAATGTTGCAATAGGCAATAAGGTAAAAATTGCTAGTAGGTATAGTAAAAGTTTTCTCATAAAACCTAATCTTTACTTAAAGTATATGTGTAGCTAATATTGCCGCTACATTCAAATGTCTTTGTATTTGTAATCTCTGTATTGCTTTTCTTTTGCATAAAGCAAAGGCTGAAATTTACCCTGTGAACCTTTTGATACGAGTATCCTCCACCAATGCGAACCGAGAAAACATCGCCTGTAAAATCGCTATTCCGATATGTTGTATTGTAAGCAATGCTTGTATTAGTGGTAACCTTTTTATCGAAAAACGATTTTGATACGCCTAAAACTGGACCAACCATTAGCATTTCTTCTGTTGCCGATAATTTGCTATAACTGCCGAGCAATGTGCCAGTAAGCGACATGTTTATGGGAATAATTGAATATGAATATATCAGCCCACTTTGATAGAATGATGAATTGCTAAGTATTGTGTTACCATCTTGCCTATTAACCGACTGCTGATAGGATAAGTTGACAGACATCATATGCCTGCGCTCCTTACTATCGAGAGAACCAAGCAAAATGGTACTATTTAGCATTGCCGACTGCGATATTTGAGTAAAATTTAAAGTGTCGATATTTTGGTAAGGGGTTGTGCTATTAAGCTTATCAAAAGGTGTTTGCATATAGGTATAGAAAGATTGGTTTGAGTAATTTGCATTAAAAGTATACCTTCCACCAGGAGCGTATGATACATTTAGGCTACCAAGAAAATTTTCCGATGTTGATATTTTAGATTTATCGAGGTTATTGAGTTGTTTTCCAAGATTTCCAGATAAATTAATTTTACCCTCATTCAACTGTTTAGAAAAAGTTAGAGCAATATTTTCAAAATCATTATTTGTATAATAGGCTCCCAGCGTATTATAATTTGGGTCTACCCTTTCGTAGGCAACACCAAGCGTATAAGAGCCACCCAGGTAATCAACACTTCCTTTCATTGCTTTGGAGTAAGCGGTTGTTCCATTAGGGTTTAATAGGAAAAAGAGCCCGTTTTTGGAAACCGATTCGTTATCCTTTTGCCTAATATCGTGGGTTAGTGCGTTTCCAGCATACTCAGCCGCAACTTTAATTTTCTTGTAAAAGGTTTTTCCAATATTAACGGTATAAACCATATTCTCTTTGGGCGATATACCCAAGGAATCAGGAACTCCGGCAATACTATTCTCCTTGTCCCAAGCCTTAAAAACACTTAGGTCGATATTTCCAATATCTCCACTATATCCAATCTTGGTGGCAAAACCATATCTCTCAAAATAGGGTATTTGACCTATTTTTGTTGAATCCCATTCTACCTCCTTTACCAGTCGGCCATACATCGCGCTAAACTTTAAACCAAGATCTGGAGGAGTTAACTCAATACCACCCCCAAGGAATTGATGACTGTTTAAAGAATAGGGAGAAAAGGACATAGTGTTATAACCTACATAAGTCTTAACCCACTTGTAGGAGGGTTGCATTCCAAACTGATTAAAATTGAATGGTTGAGAATAGTTGGTCAGCTGATTGGAATAAGTAAATGAGAAAGGAAACGAAAAACCGTAAACGCTAAACGAAGCATTTCCGCTTAAAAAAAGAGTATATGGATTGGTACTCGAAGGATTTATATTCCGGTAAAGAGCATTCTGGTTAATATTGAAAGAGCCCGAATAATCGAATGGTTTCTGCTCTCCAATAGTCGATAGGTCCTGTGCAAATATTCTACTATAACCAAGAAGTATTGTTGTAATAGTTACTTTTAAACGCATTTAAAGTGATCGTTTTATAAAATTTTCAATTTTTCAGTAATTTTCGTCGACTATTGTATACGATTCCTTGTGATTTTGAAACCATTCCCGTGAAATTTCAAGTGCTTTTGGGTAGTTTTCGGTGTCTAAATCGCCGCTTTCCAATACCTTTATTGGGAAATTATCAATGTAAGGTGCAACTAGCTCAAGAACTCTGTAACCACAAATAATTTTTGAATCGGAATTTGGATTCGATGATGTACAGAGTTTTTCATCCGAATATATGGTTTTAACCATTAAGTCGTAGGCTTCTTTTTTGCGAGTATAAACAAGGTCTTTATAAAGAATATCCACTACCTGATCGTTCAAGGGTGAAGATTCAACTTTTGATTTACAATATTGTAGAGACGAATCGTCACCCAATCTTGCTAAAGCAATATGCGTTGCCCATCGTTCTGGTTTAGAAAAATTTCTATCGTTCGGAAAAATCTCATTAATCTTTTCTATTGTTTTATGATTACCAACATAGCCTGCTAGCAGAATCAATTCTTTGTATGCTGTATAATTTACATTGATATACTGCTCAATAATTTGTATTGACCTTGAGTCAAAATCATTCTTTGAAAATTTTTTAAGACTATTTATAGCCTGAGTTGTAATTGTAGAATTCCGATTAGGAAGATTCTTACAGAAAAAGTTAATTGCATTTTTTTTAATGACAGAATTCTTGCTCTTTAATGAAAGGTGGGTTATTGTCGAGTTAAGGGCTTGGTAACATTCGTAAGTTGTACTGTCATTTATGAAATTAGTAATACTTACTATTAGGCCAAGGGTATCGTTCTTACATTGTTTTAAAGCACCATTAACATTCACTTTGCCTGAAACTAAATTGTTAACCTCTAAATTACAAGTTTCTTGAACATTCTGCGATTCTACATTTCCTACAAAAAATAGAATAGTCAATACAACTAAATAAAACTGTTTCATCAATTGCTATAATTTTTATAATCAGATTTTTGTGAAGCAAAATTAACACTTTTTAATAATTATACAAAGGGGCTTTTATTAGCAAGATTTGTCCAAGTAATTAGTTTAAATTATTTGAGTTTTGTTTTAAATATTCTACTCCGTGCAGGGGTGAATATATGTAAATATTACTAACGATAAGTTTACAATTTTCTAAATCCATATGGTTTTTTGTAGAGTTTAAGAATCGTTTTAGGCATTCAAATCACATTTAGTTTATTTTTGTGGGTAGATAAAAATTAAATGGAAACGGGTCTAGTTTTAAAAACAACAGGCAGTCACTACCGGGTTAAAATGCCCAATGGCGATATTGTGGATTGCACAATACGCGGTAAACTTCGTTTAAAAGGGGTTAAAACCACCAATCCTGTAACCGTGGGCGATTTTGTACAGGTGGAGTTGAGCGACAGAAACTCGGGCGTAATAACAGCCGTAAACGACCGCAAGAATTACATCATTCGTAAATCGACCAACCTTTCGCGCGAGTCACATATTATTGCGGCCAACCTCGACCAAGCGGTACTTGTTGTTACCATTGAATTTCCTGAAACTCAACTTGGATTTATCGACCGATACCTAGTTACTGCCGAGGCTTATTCTATCCCTGCTGTACTTGTTTTTAATAAGGTCGATTTACTAAACGATACGGGTATCGATAAACTAAATCAGTACATATCAATCTACGAGTCAATTGGCTATAAGTGCCTAATTGTTTCGGCTCAAACTGGGTACAACATGAGTTTGTTCCGCGAGTTGATACAAGGTAAAACTAGTTTGATATCGGGCAATTCGGGAGTGGGTAAATCAACTCTGGTAAACACTGTGGAACCAAACCTAAACTTGAGAACCAATAATATCTCCTCGGCGCATCTTACAGGGAAGCATACCACAACGTTCAGCGAAATATTCGAGTTAAGTTTTGGGGGATACATAATTGATACACCAGGAATTAAAGGTTTTGGTTTAATTGATATTGAAAAAAATGAACTGTACCATTTCTTTCCAGAAATATTTAAATTCTCCTCCGATTGCAAGTACTATAACTGTACCCATATTCACGAGCCGGGTTGTGCGGTTGTTGAAGCTGCAAAAAATGGAGAGATAAGTCCTTCGAGGTACTTAAATTATTTGAGTATTTATGAGGATGATAATGAAAAATATAGATGATTTAAATTAAAGTGTTTATTCTATTTTTTAACATTTAATATTTAAAAAGATGAAATCGCACGAAATTGACTACAAAATCATTGGTGAATCAATTCAACTAGTAGAAGTTGAACTCGACCCATCTGAAACAGTTATAGCCGAAGCAGGAGCAATGGTTTATATGGAAGATGGTATTGCTTTTGAAGCAAAACTTGGCGATGGAACAGAACCAAATGCTGGTTTCTTTGGTAAATTACTCTCTGCTGGCGCTCGTGTGCTTACAGGGGAATCAATATTTATGACGCATTTTACCAACCGTGGATACGGAAAGCGTAAGGTTGCCTTTGCTGCTCCTTACCCAGGAACCGTTTTACCTATCGATTTAAGTAAACTGGGCGGAGCACTTATAGTTCAGAAAGATGGATTTTTGTGTGCAGCCATGGGAACAAAAGTATCTATGCAGTTTAATCGCAAAATTGGTGCTGGTTTAGTTGGTGGCGAAGGATTTATTCTACAACGCCTCGAAGGCGATGGATTGGCCTTTGTTCACGCTGGCGGGACTGTTATTGAGCGATATCTTAATAACGAAACACTTAGAATTGATACCGGCTGCGTAGTAGCCTTTGAACCTTCAATCGATTTTGATGTGGAGACTACTGGTAGCTTAAAAAGTATGGTTTTCGGTGGAGAAGGTTTATTCTTAGCCACACTAAGGGGAACGGGAAGAGTTTGGCTACAGTCAATGCCGATTCGCAAACTTGTTCAAGCGCTTTCGCCCTACGGAAGTAATTCTCGAAAAGAAAATAACTCGGTTTTAGGCGGATTTTTAGAGTAATCATTTTATGAGGGACACAATAAGCATTGAGGATTTTTTAATAAAGCGAAATTTTTGCCCAGTAATCGACGTACGATCCCCGGCAGAATATGCAAAGGCGCATATTCCGGGTGCAATAAATATTCCTTTATTTTCCGATGAGGAAAGAGCGTTGGTTGGCACAAAGTACGTTCGCGAAAGCCGATATAACGCAGTTATTGCTGGGCTCGATGCTGTTGGCCCCAAACTATCGTCGTTTGTTAACACGCTCCAATCCATAACCTCGCAGAAAGAGGTCCTTGTTTACTGCTGGCGCGGAGGAATGCGAAGCAAAAGTATGACTTGGCTTTTTAACCTATCGGGTTTTAACGCCAAGGCTTTGGTTGGTGGTTACAAATCCTACCGTCGGAAAGCACTGGAATGCTTTGAATCGCCATTCAATCTTATTGTCCTTGGAGGAATGACCGGCAGCGGAAAAACGGAATTACTTCAACATTTAAAAGCAAATGGCGAGCAGGTTGTTGACCTTGAGGATCTGGCAAATCATAAAGGCTCTGCCTTTGGTTGGATTGGGCAAGCCAAACAACCCTCAACCGAGTTTTTTGAGAACCTGCTTTTTGAGGAATTGATGAAAATCGACCCAAATAAGCCAACCTGGGTTGAGGATGAGAGCAAAAGCATTGGAACCATTTTCGTTCCTCAACAGTTTCATCAACAAATGAGCACAAGTAAAGTCATTTCAATCGAAATTCCTTTTGATATTAGAGTAAAACGTTTAGTGGTTGATTATACGAACTGTAACCCAGATGATTTAATCCAATCCGTTAACAGAATATCAAAAAGATTGGGTTTAGATAAGGCAAAGCAGTGTGTAGATTTAATCAACCAAAAAAAGTTCGACGAGGCAGTTGCCATATCA
>CAZTVY010000004.1:0-23449 GCA_964617235.1 uncultured Rikenellaceae bacterium
CCGTTGTACAAAGGTAAAATTTGGCCCGTGCCAATTTGGATCTACATAATTGTAATCATCTCTATTGTCTTGCTCCTTTTATCGCGATATGTTAAATTAATCAACAATAAACCTATTCGAATTTTACTCCTATTAATAACCATTGGGCTATTAGTAACTATTTATTTGCAGAATAGTGGAATAATAACATTTTTGAGTTAATGCTGTTCGGAAAAAAAGCGCCCTAATTCAAAAGAATAGGGCGCTTTTGTAATTAATACTATTTCTTACTGAGCATTTCCAAAATTTGCTTTATCTGGTTCTCCAATTCTGCATTTTTATTTTTGAGATTTTCTATCTCTTGCTGTTGCTCCTGAATACTTTTAACTAGAACGGGTACTATTGCAGAATAGTTAATGCCCAACGTTTTGTCAGGATCTTTTCCTTCATCAACAACTTCGGGCAAAACTGCATTAACATCCTGTGCAATAAAGCCAAGATTTAATTTGTTAGATTCGCTTTTTTTCCATCTAAAAGTAACAGGTTTAAGTTTTAAAACTTCGTTCAAACCATACTTCAACTCCAAAATGTCCTTTTTCTGGCGAATATCCGAAGTGTTTATTGTCCCTGTTGTTGCATAAACCACAGTCCATCTATTTGATGACAGCCCCAAAGAATTAGTATTATCATCATTAGGATAGAAGTTTCCATCCAATTTCATATTACCATTCTTATACAAAACAAGCGCATCGTTTCTTGCAGCCGCCGAAGTTCCATTTCCAGCAATAAATAATGCCTCAGATGCAGTCCAGGATGCTGGTGTTCCTGTTGTTATGGAATTGTATCTTCCAATTGCAAATCCTGCATAGGTGCCTACTGTATTCATATACCCAGTGGCAAGGGAATAATTCCCCTTTGCGCTTGTTCTATAACCCATTGCAACAGCACCTTGTGCCGACGCTGTATCCTGATAACCCACCGCAAAAGAACTTTCCGCACTAGCACGAGTGCCATACCCCATTGCAATTGAGTTTGTTGAACCAGCATACGAGCCCGTCCCAATTACAAAAGATCTGTTGCCAACAGCCGAGTTCCCTCCTCCAAAAGCCGTGGAGTAAACACCTTGGCATATATTACCATTACCAGATGCAAACCCACCATCGCCACTCACATTATTTCCCGAACCTAATGCTATGGATGCAAAACCCGACGCAGTATTCTGATAACCACCAACAAACGACTGGTTTCCGCTCGCAGTGTTATATAGTCCAAAAGCAACCGATGCTTCTCCCGATGAGGTATTCCCTGAACCAAAGGCAAAGGCATACTGATACGTTGCTTGATTTCCGTATCCAAGTGTAAACGATGCTAAGCCAGATGAAACATTGTTAACACCTATAGCGGCAGAGTTTGGACCAATAGCCTGAGAATTAAAGCCCATTGCACTGGCAAATTTCCCAGAAGCAGTACAGTTGGTTCCCATAACAAATGAGCCTAAAGCTGTAGATTTTGACCCCAACCCAAATGCAAATGAATGATCGCCAGTGGCCTCCGTGTAAGTATCGAGCACCGCCCCTACATCCGAAACTCCTTTCGAACCGAATGCAAAACTATTATACCCCATTGCCTTAGAGCCCATACCAAATGCGAAAGAATTTGTGTTTGCAACTGTTTGCAGTCCGATAGCCGTGGAGTAATCACCTCTAGCAATACACTGGCTGCCCATAGCCTGCGACCAATTGCCCTTGGCAACATTACGATATCCCATCGACATAGAGTACTGCCCAACACTATCGGCATTGGCCACGGAGATTTCTCCTGCCAACAATGCGGATTTTTTAGGATACCACATCACACGCGACTCATTTACGATTTTTTCAGCAGCACTAATACCCGTAACATTAAAATAATCCTTTTTATCCTCTTTAGATTTAACAGAAAACCCTCCCACAGAACCAGTTGCCGACTGATTTGTTACGAAAACACGAGTGCTATCTGGCGTTACTCTCAAGTACTCTCCTGTAGCCTTAGTTCCACTTAGTCCACCAACAGCAAAGCCTCCCTTTACGCCTTTCAGGGTTTCATCAACATATATACGGGTGCTATCGGCAGTAACGCGTAGGTACTCGGCAGTTGTTTTAGTTCCACTTAATCCGCCAACGGCAAACCCTCCCTTTGCACCTTTAACTGATGGCTGCCTGTTAATATATATTCTTGCGCTATCCGGAGTTATTCTAAGATATTCGGCATTGGTCTTAGTTCCGCTAAGGCCACCAACGGCAAAGCCACCTTTTAATCCTTTTCCAGAATCATCAATATATATCCTAGCACTATCGGGTGTTATTCTAAAATACTCTACAGATTCCTTTGTGCCACTCAAGCCACCAACGGCAAACCCTCCCTTTGAGCCTTTTGCTGGAGTGGTACCATCATCCACATAAACTCTTACTCCTTCCTGGTAAACCGCAAAAACAATTTGACCCAACTTGTTTTTTACAACAAAAATTGGTTCCTCATCAGACGCTGCTTGATCGCTTTCAATAGATTTTGCATTGCTTGCATGCAAAGCATAAGGAACTGCTTGTAATGTTTGTGTTCCTAGAAAACTATAAGTTGAAGCCGAACCCAACTTAATTTCCAACTTTAACTTCATTTGGTCAGTTCCCCAAGGAACATCAACAAGATTTCCCACTTTATTTGTTCCAGAACCAATTATAACACCAACAAGTCCTTGTGCTGAAGATTGCACTGCGTGCTCTTCCTGATAATAGACGTCAACATCGTTGCTCCCTGTTATTGTTACTCTTAATGTTCCGCTCTGATTAGCAATAACCTCTCCCTGAGCATTTCTCAATACAGCCTGATAGCTGAAGCCTGTTGGGGTTTGGGCGTATATAAATAAACTTAGTACGCCTAGTAAAATTGTTAATAGTTTTTTCATTGATGGAGATATTTGTTGAACTTAAAGAATATTTTTGATAATTAGAGTTGATATATCTTTTTGAAAATAAATATTTTACATACCTATAATATCAAATTTACACTTTTTAAACAAAAAGTGCAACATTTGTACACACAATTATCCCTTAGTGTTAAAAATCCTGTTAAATATCTAGTCTAATGTCTACCAGCACGATTGCCAAACCGCTCCATCCCATACCTTTAACTTATTATCATTCCCATCAAAATAAATTGTTCCCTTCGTAGGGTTTGTGGGAGCAGATGAGCGAGGCTGAAGAACCATTATATCTCGAACAGTAACTTCTGCGTTCAGTGTTATTTTTTTTGTGTCAAACTCACCGTAAATCAATGGTTCAACAAAGGAACTGTTTGAAATATAAAGTTTATTACTGCCTGTTTCATCAGCCCCAGCCCCTACGCCAAGAAAAACATTACCACTACCTGCAAGATTGCTCGCGCCTGCACCTGCACCAATAAATACATTGCTATTCCCGGTTGTTTTGTAATACCCAGTAAAATGCCCTAAGTAAGTATTATTACTCCCAGCTTGATTCGATAATCCAGATTGCTTTCCAACGTAAGTATTGTTTGAACCAGTAGTGTTTGCATTACCTGCATCTTGCCCAATAAAAACATTCTCTTCCCCTAAAGTATTAAAACCACCGGCACCATTCCCTAAAAAAGTATTTCTATTTCCACTCGTATTATTATATCCAACATAATTCCCAATAAAAGTATTCCCCAATCCAGTGTCGTTATTATATCCTGAAAAGAATCCAATAAATGTGTTTCCTCCTGTTGAAGTGTTTTTATAGCCGGCCATCTCACCTATAAAAAGATTTTGTCCTCCGGTTGTATTTGAATAACCAGCCCAATTACCTATAAAAAGATTGCTTCCGCCCTCTGTATTGTTGTAACCAGACAAATTTCCTATAAATAAATTCTGGTAACCAGTTGTATTATTATAGCCAGTTTGATTACCAATGAACGTATTTGGATTTCCACTAATATCATTTGCACCAGCCTCATTCCCAATAAAAACAGCTTTATACAATGATGTTGCCTTCTTACCCGCAGAGTTCCCAATAATGATGCATCCAGAACTCTGACACAACAATCCTGCTGAATCGCCAATAAAGATGTTTTGAGAACCATAAACATTGTCGTTGCCAGCCAAATTTCCTAAATAAACATTTGAGTTCCCCCATGTAGTTTTTTCTCCAGCTCTATTTCCGAGAAAAGTATTTTTGCTACCAATATCAAGATAACTTGCTGCAAAATAGCCAAAAACAGAGTTATACTTACCTGTGCTTATATTTTGGCCACTATTTTGACCAATAAAGTAGTTATCAGGAGTTAAGTTCAAATACTGGCTTGAAATCTTTGTACCACTCAAACCACCCACAGCAAATCCACCTTTAGCACCTTTGAACTGTTCCTTAACATAGACCCTAGCGCTATCTGGTGTTATTCGCAAGTAGTCTGTACTGGTTTTGTTGCCGCTTAAACCACCAACTGCAAAGCCTCCTTTCAAACCTTTACTAATGTCATCTATGTAAATTCTGGCACTATCGGGTGTAATTCTAAAGTATTCAACTGACTGCTTGGTCCCGCTTAAGCCACCCACCGCAAAGCCCCCTTTTGATCCTTTTATTGGAGTAGTACCATCGTCAACGTAGACACGTACACCCTCCTGGTATACAGCAAAAACTATTTGTCCTAGTCGATTCCGAACCACAAATATTGGTTCATCGTCACTTGCAGATGGAGTGCTCACCACCTCTTTATTACCAGCATGTAGGGCGTAAGGCACAGCCTGTAAGGCCTGATTGCCTAGTTCTGTGAAAACAGAAGAGGTTCCCATTTTTACGGCTAACTTAAGGCGGATCTGATCCTGTCCCCACGGAACATTAACCAACGTACCGACTTTGTCAAACCCATCACCAATAACAAGGTTAACGACACCTTGCAAACTTGTACTAATGTTGTGTATCTCCTGATAGTGGGTTGCCGTACCATCACTACTAGTAAGGGTTACCCGTAACTGACCTGTTTGACTCGCCAACACATCTCCGTTGCTATTGCGCAGTACAGCCTGATAGTTGAATCCTGTAGGTGTTTGCGCAAATAGATGCGCATATAACATCATACAAAATATTGAAATAATTTGCTTTTTCATAGGAATTATTTTAGGAGGATATTTTACAATTTACTGAAATCCAATGTTAAAGTCAACCAGACTGATTAAAAAAGGGTGTACAATGCACACCCTTTCTTAAATCAATTTAAAAGACAACTTATTTTGACAATTGCTCAATTAACTTTTCAATTCTTGCCAAGCGTTCCTTCAATTGATCGTTTTCCTGTTTTAATCCTTCTATAGTTGCTTGCTGCTCCTCATTCTTTTTGTTAAGTTCCTGAACTGCCTTTACCAAAGGAACTGTAAATTCTGCATAACGTAAAGAGTAGTAATCTTTAGGGCCTTTAGGCTTATCAATTCCACTAAAGTTGTAGCCTAACTTTAAAGCAACCTCCTCAACCTCCTGAGCAACAAAACCTGTTTGCAATATTTTTGATTTTTCCGCTTCAGCATCTTTTATCCGAGCAATGTCTGCAGTTCCAAGAAAATTTTCGAGTTTATTTATATCAAGATAGTACGTAACAGGACGAAGTTGAAGTATGAAGTCTAAACCAGGGACGTTATCTTTTACCTCAATTTTAAATCGTTTATCGGAGAGATTGCTCCATCCAGCATAACCACCTATACTTGTAACTGAACTATTACCTATACGAACTTGATTGCTTGCTGTTATATTAGAACCATAACCAATTGCACTGGAGTTTGAGTAAGCATCTCCATTAAAAAAAGCCTGCCATCCAACAGCAGTGTTGTAATTCCCAGTAGTATTTGCCCAAAGGGTATATCCTCCATGAGCAGTATTCCTAATACCTGTAGTATTCTTAACTAAAGCAACACGGCCAACTGCAACGTTGTTTTCACCTGAAGTGTTATCCTTTAGCGCCTCGTATCCAATAGCAGTATTTGCATTTCCGTCAACATTAAACTGAAGGGCCATTCTGCCCAGCACTGTGTTATAGCCACCAGTTGTATTCGTATAAAAAGCACTTAAACCAATTGCTACATTATCCAGTCCTGAAGTATTGCTGTACCCTGCCTGATTTCCTATAAAAACATTACTGCTACCTCCAATATTACTACGCCCAGCTTCGTTTCCAATAAAAACATTATTAGCTCCAGTTGTATTGGCCCTTCCAGCATAGTAACCTATAAATGCATTACTGGTTCCTGTTGTATTAAACCTACCTGCATCATTCCCTAAAAACACGTTATTACTCGCTGTATTAGAATAACCTGCATAATCACCTATAAAAACATTATATGCTCCTGTTGAGTTAGTGTAACCAGCTAAATTACCTAAGAATACATTGCTAACGCCTGTAGTATTTGTTTTTCCAGCATTGTATCCCATAAAAACATTACTACTACCAGTTGTATTGTTATAGCCAGCATAGTAGCCAATAAATGCATTTGTAGTGCCACTTGTATTGTAACGACCACTGGCAAAACCAATAAAGACATTATTGCTAGCTGTGTTAGCATAACCAGCAAGAGTTCCAAGGAACACGTTGTAGTATCCTGCAACATTTGAATACCCTGCCTGATTCCCTATAAAAACATTGCTTCCACCAGTTGTGTTGGAGGAACCACTGTTGTCGCCCATAAACACATTACTTGCGCCAGTTGTATTGGAACGGCCAGCATAGTAACCCAAATAAGCATTATTCGAACCAGTTGTGTTAAGCCTACCGGCATCGTTACCTATAAACACATTATTGCTTGCAGTATTTGTATAACCTGCATAATCTCCAATAAAGACATTGTAGGCGCCAGTAGAATTGGTATAACCAGCTAGGTTTCCCATAAAAACATTACTACTTCCAGTGGTGTTGCTATACCCTGCAAAATAACCGATAAATGCATTGGTTGTTCCACTTGTATTAGTTCGTCCACTGCCAAATCCTATAAATACATTATTGCTTGCAGTATTGGCATAGCCTGCAAGAGTTCCCAAGAAAACGTTGAATTGACCAGTACTGTTGGAATAACCAGATTGTTCTCCAATAAACACATTGCTACCGCCTGTAGTATTTGTTCTACCTGCATTATTACCCATAAAAACATTACTACTCCCTGTTGTATTGGCATATCCTGCATAGTATCCTATAAACGCATTAATTGTTCCAGTTGTATTGGTTCGTCCGCTACCAAAACCAATAAAGACGTTATTGCTTGCCGTGTTGGCATATCCAGCCTGAGTACCCAAAAAAACATTGAACTGCCCAATACTATTTGTATATCCAGCTTGATTGCCAATAAAAACATTACTGCCTCCTGAAGTGTTTGCGAAACCACTATTATCACCTATAAAAACATTACTTCCACCAGTTGTATTCGAACGACCAGCATAGTAACCCATAAAAGCATTGTTTGATCCGGTTGTATTATAACGACCTGTCTCGTTACCAAGAAAAACATTGGAGTTTCCTGTACTTGTGAAGCCCGAAAGGTTACCAATAAAAACATTACTATTCCCTGTAGTATTACTCCTACCTGCCTGATAGCCCAAGAACACATTGGTAGTGCCTGTTGAATTTAACCTACCACTTTCATACCCAATAAACACATTGTTGTTTGCTGTATTAGTATAACCAGCTAGT
This sequence comes from uncultured Rikenellaceae bacterium, assembly GCA_964617235.1. Classification (GTDB taxonomy): domain Bacteria; phylum Bacteroidota; class Bacteroidia; order Bacteroidales; family Tenuifilaceae; genus SB25. The sequence continues at coordinate 7,681 of CAZTVY010000004.1, forward strand.
GTTCCAAGAAATACGTTGAACTGACCCGTACTATTTAAGTATCCAGATTGATCACCTATGAAGACATTACTCCCACCAGCAGTATTGGTAAAACCTGCCTGATTTCCCATAAAAACATTACTGCTTGCAGTAGTGTTATTATACCCTGCATAGTAACCAATAAAAGCATTGGTTGTACCGCTAGAATTAAATCTACCACTTCCAAAACCAATAAACACATTGTTGCTAGACGTATTTGCGTAGCCAGCAAGTGTACCTAAAAATACATTAAACTGCCCAGCGCTATTGGCAAATCCTGCCTGATTTCCAATAAAGACGTTACTTCCCCCTGTTGTATTAGTAAAACCGCTATTGTCGCCTATAAAAACATTACTACCACCAGTAGTGTTTGAACGACCTGCATAGTAGCCCATAAAAGCATTATTGGCTCCAGTTGTATTAGCTCTACCGGCATCATTCCCAAGGAAAACATTATTGCTTGCAGTACTGGTATATCCCGCATTGTCTCCAATGTATACATTATAGGAACCGGTGCTATTAGTATAGCCAGCCATATTACCCATAAAAACATTACTTCGGCCTGTTGTATTATTAAACCCTGCATAGTAGCCTATAAATGCGTTTGTTGTACCAGAAGTATTGTAACGACCACTACCAAAGCCAATAAAAACGTTATTGCTCGCTGTGTTTGCATACCCAGCAAGGGTTCCTAAGAACACATTGAACTGACCCGTACCATTTGAGTAGCCCGCTTGATTACCAATAAATACGTTACTTCCACCGGATGTGTTTGAGAAACCACTATTATCGCCAATAAATACATTACTACCTCCTGTGGTGTTGGATCGACCCGCATAGTAGCCCATAAATGCATTGTTCGCCCCTGTTGTATTATACCTACCTGCTTCGTTCCCAAAAAAGACATTGTTACTGGCATTGTTAGTATGCCCTGCTAAATACCCTAAAAACAAATTGTTGGCACCGGTTGTGTTTGTTAAACCTGCTTCATAACCAATAAAAACATTATAGCCCCCAGTGGTAGTGTTATAACCCGTCCTATACCCGATAAATGAGTTGTAACTTGAGTTATTGCTATAACCTGCCTCAAATCCCACAAAACTATTGAAACTTCCATTAGTATTGGTATACCCTGCATAATTTCCAATAAATGAGTTCCCGTTTCCAGTTGTATTAGCTATGCCACTATAACTACCCAAGAATGAGTTCCCCGTTCCAGCCGAATTACTCTTACCTGTTAAATAGCCAACAAAAGTATTGTAGTTTCCTGTTCCATTCGCAAATCCACTCTGGTAACCTAAAAACAAATTGCCAATACCAGATGTATTGCCAAAACCAGCTTGGTATCCCATAAAAGAATTGCTTGAACCTGTATTGTTTGCCATACCCGATTGGTATCCAACAAAGGAATTATACAAACCTGAAGTTATTGCACTCCCAGCCTCATGTCCGATGAAATAATTATCGGGAGTAAGGTTTAAAAATTGAACCGAACCTTTTGCTCCGCTTAATCCCCCAACAGCAAAGCCACCTTTTGCTCCCTTTGCCTGATCCTTAACATAAATCCTAGCACTATCGGGTGTTATGCGAAGATATTCGCTTGCTGATTTAGTCCCGCTTAAGCCGCCAACAGCAAAACCTCCCTTTGTGCCTTTTGCAAGATCATTGATATAAATTCTGGCGCTATCGGGAGTTATTCTTAAGTACTCCGAGCTAACCTTTGATCCGCTTAGACCACCAACCGCAAAACCACCTTTTGCTCCCTTAGCCACATCGCTTATATAAACACGAACACCCTCGTTGTAAACCCCAAAAACTACCTGTCCATCTTTGTTTTTAACTTCAAAAATTGGGTCCTCAGGTAACGCAGTAAAATCACCCTGAACTATTAACTTAGAGATAGGATATCCAACACCAATAGCTACAGTATCAGACTTTACTGTAATAGCGTTCGATGCAGCCCAAGTTGTTCCGTTGTGAACCAGCATTTGTCCATTTGTTCCAACAACAAGTGGTCCAGTATCTCCTTTAACCCCGTCCTGAGCCATGATTTCCCATGAGTTGCCATCCCACACAAAAGACTTCTTTAACGCACTGTTGTAGTATGCATTGTTCAGCGCAGGGTTCGCAGGATTTGATGCAAACGTCCCTAGCCAAATAACCGAAATACCATCCATGCCAACAGGTCCCTGATTTCCAGCAGGTCCCTGGGGTCCTACTGGGCCTTGTATTCCTTGTGGCCCTTCAGGAGCCTCAAACTCCACCCAATTTGTTAAATCACTCTTAGGTCTGTTTAATGTTGGGCCTACAGCAGTTTGGCAAATCCACATCGAATTAACTCCAACGGTTCCAGATGACTCATCGAACACATAATTTCCTGCAACATAGGCAGAATCTTTGCTCCAGTTTCCTTTTAGAGTTAGACCTACCCCTGCAGGCCCGCGTGGTCCTGTTGGTCCGATAGGCCCTGCTGAACCCGTTAGTCCCTGTGGGCCTTGAATACCTGTATCGCCTTTAGGCCCTTGCAATCCATCCATTGCAAGAATTTCCCATGAATCGCCATCCCATATATATGAAATCTTATCGAAAGTATTATAGTAAGCATAATTTTTCCCAGGCGATGAAGGAGCATTAGGTAATGCACCTTGCCATTTAATAGTTACACCATCAGCAGCATAAAGGGCATAAGGAGCAGATTGAATTTGCTGGCTTCCCATTTGTGTGTAGATTCCTGAACCACTCGGCATATACTCAACTTTTATAAATATTGGCTGTTCGCCCCATGGTACTGCACTTATAGTGCCAATTTTATTCTGACCATTCCCCACAACAACATTTATTAAACCTTGTGCGGTTGTTGTAACTCCATGCGTTTCGGAATAAAGGGTGGTTGTACCAGCCTCGTCGGTGAGGCTGATGCGTAAAGTTGCACTTTGGCTTGCAATAACTTGCCCGCTGCTGTTACGCAATACCGCCTGGTAATTAAACCCTGATGGCGCTTGGGGAAATGCTACAAATGATAGCAGTAATCCCAACATTGCTGTTAGTATTCTTTTCATATTATGTTGATTAAGCGGTTATAGAAATGGCCGAAAGAATACAATTTACTGCATATAAAGATTATTGTCAATTTATTAAACTGTTTTCTACATATCAAAAATGAAAAACGGGCAATTAAATTAGCCCGTTAATCAAAAAGGTCAATCTAATTTGCAATTACTTTTTTAGCATAGTTTTTATTGCTTCTAATTCGGCTTTGAGGGTTTCAATTTCTTTAATTTGCGCCTTTAGGGAGGTGTTTTCTTCCTTTAAAGTATTAATTTGCAATTGTTGATCCTGAATGGCTTTTACCAGTAAAGGTGTGACTCTACCATAATCAACCTGCCAAATACCATTTTCATTATCAGGAACAGTTACTGCATCAGGAAAAATACTGTAAAGGTCTTGAGCAATAAAACCTGTATTAACTTTTCTGGTAGCATCATTTTTAAAGTTAAAATCTTTCACTTTTATCTTGAGCAAATTATCAATACCATACCGGGTATCAACAATATTTTCTTTCAACCTAACATCGGAAGTTGTACTATATGTAGTTGTGGTTCCATTAGTCGAAATGCTACCAACCTCGTTATTTGTGTACTTAAAAATGATAATCTGACCCGAAGTATTTCTTCTGTTAAACATTGCAACTACACCCTCCCATTGCTCAACGTTTAATATGGCCTGATTTAAAGTAGTATTAATTCTTACACTACCATTTAATCCTAATTCTTTTGTTTTAAAATCGCCCCAAATTAAAGGAGATGTAGCATTATTAGATATGTACAGTTTGTTAGAGGTAGACTCATAAATACCAGCCTCGGAACCAATAAAAACACAAGAATCGCCTTGCGATTGACGTCCGGCTCTATACCCAAGGTATGTATTATTGCTACCGTTAAGGTTTGACAATCCGCAATCGTAACCAATAAAAGTATTTCTCATACCTCCAGCAACAGTTTGCCCAGAATAAGCTCCGTAGAAAGTATTATCCCCTCCTGTTGTCAATCTTTCTCCAGCCATCTTACCTACAAGGGTGTTGTTGGCATTAGCACCCAGCATCCTACCTGAATAGTAACCAATTGCTACGTTATTGACTCCGGTGGTTAAATCGATACCAGCCCACTGACCAATAAGGGTATTATCCGAACCTGTAGATATTTTCAAACCAGCCTCTCTCCCGATCATAATATTATCGTTACCACTAGTTAAATTGCTTCCAACTTTATAGCCAATACCCACATTATTGTCGGCAGTTCCAAAACTTGTAGAAGAGGCAATACCGGCCTCATACCCAATGAATGTATTATATGCTCCAGAGGTGTAATTTTTCCCAGCTCTATAGCCAATAAAACAGTTATTGCTTGAGGTTGTATTGTAACCCGATTCAAGACCGAGGTAAACATTGTTTGAACCTACTGTATTTTTATATCCGCTAGAATTCCCAATAAAGACATTGCTTGCTCCTGATGTATTTTTATTTCCAGCCCTATAGCCAATAAATGAGTTGAAGTTAGCTACAGTAGAAACACCCGTTTCAAACCCCAAAAAGGTATTGTAACTTGAATTGCTTGAATAACCCGACTTATAACCTAAGAAGGTATTATAACTACCAACATTGTATACACCGCTACTTTTACCTATAATAACATTAAAACTGCTTGAACTAGTCATATTCGCTGTAGGATTATAGCCTGTACTATCTCCTATAAACACATTACTTTCACCATTGGAATTATAGCCCGCCAAATATCCCATAAACACATTATTAGATCCAGCATTGTGATTATAACCAGCCCTATAACCGATAAAGGTGTTGTACCCTGCCCAAGTAATATAACCAGCCTCATATCCTAAAAAGCAATTGTAACTAGTTCCAAATGTTTTCTTCCCAGAATTGTAACCAATAATAGTGTTATAATTTCCTGTAGAATTTTCATAACCAGCACCTTTGCCTATTAAAACATTAAAACTTCCATTGCTCACAAATCCGGTACTATCACCTATAAAAACATTGCTTGCTCCTCCTTGATTATTATGCCCAGTATAAGTCCCAATAAAAACATTGCTATTGCCCGTTTTATTATTATAACCTGCATAGTAACCTACAAAGGAGTTATACTTTCCACTAGTGTTTTCATATCCAGTACTAGAACCTAAGAATGTATTGAAACTTCCATTATTATTGTAACCAGCCCTAAAACCCAGAAACACATTTTGACCTCCGTTAGTGTTGTTTATGCCTGACTCATACCCTATCATTACATTATAAAATGCATTGGAACTTTTTCCAGCATTGTAACCTAAGTAGCAATTATACTGCCCTGTATTATTAAGTAATCCTGCTTGATAACCTATAAAAGTGTTATACAGACCTGTAACATTTTCTCGTCCAGCAGCCTTTCCAATAAAAACATTAAAGTGAGACTGATTGTGAATACCAGCGCTATCGCCAATAAACACATTGTTATTTCCTCCGAAATTATAACGTCCACATTCGTTGCCAATAAAAACATTGTTTAACCCTGTAGTATTTGACTCCCCGCAATTAAATCCCATAAATGTATTATTACTACCAGAGCTATTAAGCCTCCCAGCCTGATAGCCAATAAACGTATTATAACTAGCGGTGTTTGCAATACCAACCATATACCCCATAAAAGTATTCCAGCTACCATCTGTATTTCCAATCCCTGCTTGATACCCAATAAAAATATTCTCTCTGCCAATTGTAAGAGCCCGGCCAGCCTGATAGCCTAGTGTTGAGTTATACAATCCTTCTGCTTGAATATTCTGCCCACTTTCATGGCCAATGAAATAGTTTTCAGGTGTAAGGTTAAGAAACTGTGTTGGAGTCTGCTTTGTTCCACTTAGTCCTCCCACGGCAAAACCACCTTTTGCGCCTTTAACTGGGCTATCTTTTACATATACCCTTGCGCTATCAGGAGTAATGCGCAGGAACTTTGTGCTTGACTTAGTTCCACTTAGCCCTCCCACAGCAAATCCACCCTTCAAACCCTTCCCTGTATCGTCTATATAAATCCTTGCACTATCGGCATTGATAGTAAAAAAATCTTTGGTTGCTTTTGTTCCACTTAAACCGCCAACAGCAAAACCACCCTTTAATCCTTTTATGGAGGGCTGTTCTTTCACATATATCCTTGCACTATCTGGGGTTATCCGGAAATACTCAGGCGACTCCTTTGTTCCACTTAAGCCTCCTACAGCAAATCCACCCTTTAATCCTTTGACTGTACTTGTACCATCGTCTACATAAACTCTAACACCTTCTTGGTATACAGCAAATACTATCTGCCCTAGCTTATTTCTGACCACAAAAATTGGCTCATCATCGCCTGCGGTTGGATTGCTAACAACTTCCTTCGTGTTGGCTGCATGCAAAGCATATGGAACTGCTTGTAATGGTTGCGATCCCATATCTATAAAAGTAGTTGCTGTTCCTATCTTTAATTCCAATTTGAGATAAATTTGGTCTTTCTCCCATGGCACATCGGATAAAAGGCCAACTTTATTAATTCCATCACCAATATTAATATTAACTATTCCCTGTGGATTAGTAATGATATTATGTGTTTCCTGATAGTGAGTTACTAGCCCATTACTACTAGTAAGTGATATCTTTAGTTGTCCTGATTGGTTAACTAGTACGGATCCACTACTATTGCGCAGCACAGCTTGATAGCTGAAACCTGTTGGAGTTTGGGTTAACGCATTTACAGCAAGTAATAAACCCAACAAGAAAACAATTAATTTTTTCATGTGATCAGATTTATAGTTTTACAAACAACCTATTATTCAAAAATAAAATTCAGAAAAGAATCCTTTCAGAAGACCAAATCAGAAAAAGTATATCACTACATTAAAGAATCTAACTACAGTGCAATGATTATATAATTGTATTTCAGCGGAATAAGTTTTTCTTGATCAAATTTACAAATAAAAAATGGAGAAACCTAAAAATAAAAAGGCCGACTAAATGTCGGCCTCCAAAAATCTTCGATAATCTATTTGCTTATCAATTTCTTTAATAATTCAATCTCTGCTTTCAGAGCATCAATTTCTTTATTTTTCAGTTTGAGTTCTTCTATCTCCTTTTGCTGTTCCTTAATTGCTTCTACGAGCAAAGCGGTAATAGGTGCATACTGCATTGAGTATTGAGCACCATCATTGCTAACGACCTCAGGAATAACCGGCTCAACTTCTTGTGCAATAAAGCCCATCCTAATGCCTGTTTCACCATTTTTTGGTTCAATCCACTCATAATTAACCCCTCTCAATTTCATAACCTTACTTAATGGACTGTTAATCGTTTTAATATTCTTTTTTAATCTTGCATCGCTATCATTCCACCAAGCACCAGTTCCCCCTGCAGAGCCATTAACAAAGAGTTTTCTGTTATTAACATTGTTAGAACTATTTCCGTTGATTACAATATAACTAGCGGAAAAGTCCCCGTAAATTAGCGGCGTTGTTGTCTCAGAATTAGCAATATAAAGTTTATTCGAACCACTTTCTGAAAAACCCGCATTATAGCCCAACAAAACATTTCCACTACCAAGCGATGTATAACCCGCTCCCGCTCCAACTATTGTATTATAGTTCCCGGATCCTCCTCCGTGGTTAGCATACGATCCTAAAATAAGGTTATTATTGCCTCCTGTTCTGTTGTATCCTGCTAAAACTCCCAAAAACACATTGTTTGAGCCTGTAGAAAGAAACTCACCAGCGGTATGGCCAATAATAGTGTTTCCGTATTCAGTTGAATTATAACCTGCTTTTCTACCTATAAAAACACTTCCCGAACTGGTCTCATTTAACCTTCCTGCATCGTTCCCAATGAAAATGTTATTAGTACCGCTTGTATTGGAGTAACCAGCACCTTGTCCAATAAAATTATTACTCCAACCCGTTGTGTTTTTATTACCACTTTCATGACCAATAAAAACATTGTGGCTACCATCTGTATTGGTTTCTCCACTCAGATACCCCATAAAAACATTATAACTCCCGTAAACATTGGCATACCCAGCGTTATAACCCATAAATGTATTGTACCCTCCAGTTGTATTAGAATACCCCGATTGGAATCCAAGGAAAGTATTGTAACTGGCCTGATTGGCTCGACCTGAAGCATTACCCAAAAACACGTTGTAATTACCAGAAGTAGCATTTTCTCCACTATTATCGCCAATCATTACATTGCTACTTCCATTAACATTGGATTTTCCGCTTCTATTTCCGACGTAAACATTTGAATTACCCCCCGTGTTGGCCATTCCACTATAACTACCAACAAACACATTGTTTAACCCAATATTATTAGCATACCCACTACTGGTGCCAATAAACACATTATCGCTACCGGTAGAGTTACTTGAGCCGCTAACAAATCCCATAAAAATATTGTTACTACCAAGAGTATTACCATAGCCAGCGCCATCGCCTATCATAACATTCAAACTTCCCTGGGTATTGTTCCATCCAGTTAACGTTCCCAAGAAAACGTTCCGCTGACCGATTGTGTTGAAAATACCACTCTGATATCCAAGAAATACATTATATCTACCAGATGTATTGCTTTGTCCGCTTTGAACTCCTATGAATACATTTTCAGAACCACTGATATTAGTATATCCACTCCTATAACCCAAAAAGATATTGCCATAACCAGTAGTATTTGAAAATCCGCTCTCGTTTCCTGCAAAGAAATTAAGTGTTCCATCGGCTTGTCCACTTAATCCAACATTGCTGAAACCCGATTTGTAGCCAATAAAAATATTACTACTCCCTTCAGTGGTTGCTTGTCCTGCCTGATACCCAATAAATGAATTATAAAGACCTGTTGTTAAAGATCTTCCTGCTTCAAATCCTATCAAATAGTTTTCGGGTGTGAGTTGAATGAAGTTTCCCGAAGATTTTGAACCACTCAACCCACCCACAGCAAATCCACCTTTAGCACCCTTGACACCAGAATCCTTTACCCAAACCCTAGCACTATCGGGGGTTATTCTGAAATATTCCTGCGATACTTTAGAGCCACTCAATCCCCCAACAGCAAAGCCTCCCTTGGCACCTTTAATGGGCGTTTTCGCATCGTCAACAAAAACCTCAACACCTCCTTGGTATACTGCAAAAACAATTTGCCCTAGTTTGTTTTTAACAACAAAAATAGGCTCCTCATCATTTGCAGTGGGACTACTCTCCACCTCTTTGGCATTTGCTGCATAAAGCGAATAAGGAACCGCCTGTAAAGGTTGAGAACCTAACTCTGTAAATGAAGTTGCAGGCGAAACCTTTATTTCGATTTTTAATTTAATTTGATCTGTTCCCCAGGGAACATCTGTGAGCAAACCAACTTTATTAAGCCCATCGCCCACAATAACATTCACAATTCCCTGTGCCGACGAGGTAATGTCATGCGTTTCCTGATAATGGGTAGTTACACCATCGCTACTTGTAAGCGATACTCGAAGCTGGCCTGTTTGGTTGGCCAGCAACTGACCGTTGCTACTTCTCAGAACTGCCTGGTAACTAAACCCTGTTGGGGTTTGCGACCAGGCAAATACTGCCGATAGCAATATAACTATGAATGAAAAAGTTACTTTTTTCATAGCAAAATTTATTAGGATTAATAATAAGAAAAGGCAAGGTACACTTACCTCGCATAGGAAAAAGATAAGGAGCAGAATACTACTCCTTAATAAGTTTGAATACTTTTACAGACTTAGAGGATTCTACAGTAACCCTAATCATATAAATACCGGACTTAAGCTCGGCAATTGGTATCCTGTAGGGTTCATTTTCCTCAAGGTTTAACTCCTTTGTAATTACTTTTTTACCAGTAATATCGTAAACCTCCGCGGTGTACTTCCCTTTTACCGTTGGAGAATTTATTTTAATGAAAAACTCAACCGATGCAGGGTTCGGGTAAATTTTAATGTCAGAATTAGGAGTCTCAGGCTTCTCAACATCAGTTGGGAATAAGTTTCCTTGCTGAAACCCTTGAGTAAGTATATAATCTCCCGCAGTTAATGTGGTGTAAGCCACCTCGCCTAAAGTCCAACTCATTGATACACCAGCAGATGTGCTGTTAAAGTACCCTCCAGCTGAAGCAACAACTTGCATTCCTATATTATATTCCTGAGCATAGGAGAATGCTGCAAAGGATACTGCTAGTATTAATGTAAATAATCTTTTCATACCTACTTTTGTTTACGATTAATGTTTTATATCAATAAACTATATAACAAAGTTAAAGAAAATTACTTTTGCATTCAATGATAAATTAAAGTACAAGTTAACATCATTTTAAAAAAAATGCACGTGTTTTTACATAAAAAAACTATTTATTTTGATGAACAATCAAATACAGGTTTTGGTTTACTGATTTGTAAAAGAAATTAAAATGAACAAAGAACTTATAGCGAACCTCAACAAAAAGTTTGCCCAAAGCACCCCTACTGAGGCCTTAACTTGGTTTTTGAACGAATATCATGGTAAAATAGCCCTTGCCTCCAGCATGGGATTAGAAGACCAAGTGTTAACAGATATGGTTGTAAAAATTGACACATCTGTAAAGATATTTACACTTGATACTGGCCGACTTTTTTACGAAACCTACGAGCTGATTGAGAAAACATCTTTACGGTATAAAGTTAAAATCGATATATACTTTCCAGACCCCAGCAAAGTAGAGGCAATGGTAAACGAAAAGGGTATCAACCTTTTCTTCCAATCGGTCGAAAATCGCAAACAGTGCTGCCATATTCGCAAAATTGAACCCTTAAAACGTGCATTTAGCGGCCTTGATGTTTGGATTTGCGGATTAAGACGTGAACAATCCCCTACCCGAACCCAAAACGAAATGGTGGAATGGGATGAGGCCAATGGCCTTATCAAGTTAAATCCAATTATTGATTGGACTGAGCAACAGGTTTGGGATTACATAAAGGAACACAATGTGCCATACAATGTGCTGCACGACAAAGGATTTCCAAGTATTGGTTGTCAGCCATGCACTCGTGCAATATTCCCTGGCGAAGATGTTAGAGCAGGCCGTTGGTGGTGGGAAAATCCAGAAACCAAGGAGTGCGGTTTACATAATCGTAAATCCTAGAGTTGATTTTTATCGGGTGTATTTAGAATTCTCTTGGTTATCATTTGCACTGGGAACCTAGCAGCAACAAATCCTATTGTTAGAACAACCAGCAATATAAGAGCAATATCGCCAAACTGAACATCTACAGGGTAGGCATCAACAATAAAACTGCCACGCCCTTCCAGTTTAATGAGTTTGAAAGTTATTTGCGCCCAGCAAACAATAAGCCCCAGGAGTGTACCTATAATTGTTCCACCAATTGATATAAGTAAGCCTTCGGTTAAGAAGATTTTCCGAATTAAATCATTGTCGGCTCCTAAACTCCGTAAGGTTTCCACATCCTTACGCTTTTCAATAATGAGCATTGATAAAGATCCCACTATGTTGAATGAAGCAATTATAAGTATAAGCGTAAGAATCATTCCAATGGCAAATTTTTCCGATTTCATGGTTCGGTAAAGCGACTCGTTCTGCTGAAACCTATTTTGCACCTTGAAGTCACTCCCGAGAATTTTCTCAACCTCGCCTTTTAGTCGTTCAGGATTGAAGCCTTTTGCCACCTTTAACTCAACGGAGGTTACGGTTGTAGAATCGTAAGCCAACAAGTTACGGACAAACTCCACAGGCGTAATAACGTACTGTGTATCGAATTCCTGCTCAACAGCAAAAACTCCCGAGGGCATTATATTTTTTCGGCCAAATGCTGATTCCAACGATAAAGTAGCCTTCCCTCGCTTAGGCACATACACAACCAGTGGGTCGAAATGTGCCAAACTTGCATTTAGGTAATAGGCAACTCCTTGCCCCATAATAGCCATTGGCTGACTCCCGTTCCACAGTGTAAATCCTCCATCAATAAGCATTGAGTCCAAGCCTGTTAAATCGACATAATTTTTACTAACGCCCTTAATAACGCCAATATGTTGCTTGCTGCGATACTTGAAAAGGGCATTTTCCTCTAAAATTTCAGAGAAAACAGCAACCCCCTTTAACTCTCTAATTTTATCAAACTCAGCAGTTGCAATACTAAAGGTTTTTCCGGTGGCAGGTAATATTCTAACATCAGAATCGATACTGGAATATAGCCGTGCAATTAATGAATCGAACCCGTTGAACACAGAAAGAACAATAACTAACGCCATAACCCCAGTAGCCACGCCCACCAACGATATTAACGATATAATATTGATGATATTATGCGATTTTTTCGCGAACAAGTACCTACGGGCTATGAAGAATGGCAATCGCATATGGTTATTCGCTAACTTTTTCGACAAACATATAGGATTTCATCCTTTGGCAAAGCATAACGCTCAACCAAATTAACAGGTAAGGTTTTCACGTAATCATTTTCATCTACCTCAAAACCTGCACTCCGTAGACGAGCACCATAATCCTTCCCGTATAAACGTAAATGGTCGCGTTGCTGGTAATGTTTCTCCCTTAACTCAGGGGTATTTATGGCGGAATCCTCTAGGGTTTTTTCCATATTTAAATCCATAGGAACCTGAAGAATTGCAAAGCCACCAGGCTTCAAAACCCGATGAATCTCCTGCATTGCCTTTAAGTCGGATTCTACATGCTCCAGAACATGATTGCAAATAACCACATCGAAATGGGAATCGGGAAAAGGAATTGCCTGAACATCCATCTTAACATCGGCCCAGGGCGAGATTAAGTCGGCAGTTACGTAGTCCAAATTCCGTTGCTTTTTGAAAATTTTCAAAAAGCAATACTCTGGGGCAATATGGAGCACCTTTTGGGGTTCAGTAAAAAAATTAGTTTTATCGCGCAAATAGAGCCAAATTAACCTATGCCGCTCCAGTGACATTGAATGAGGAGCTAACGCATTTTCGCGAACCTTTGTTCTTCCGTATGGCAGTAACTTTCGGTACTTTTTCCCCGAAATAGGGTCTTCGAATTTATTGCCAAGGTAAAAAACACCCAGTGTTTTTAGTGCAAAGGCTGCAAAAAGCTGAAGATAATGACGCGGAATAAACCTTGTTGTAAAAGAAACAAGAAACTTAATCATCGGACTACTTATTTAAAAGACGGTCAATATTCTCGATATAATCCAACGAATCGTCAACAAAAAAAGCCAGCTCTGGTATTACCCGAAGTTGATGCCTAACACGTTTCCCCAGCTCCAGCCTAAGCGTTTTAACCTGATGCCTAATTAATTCAAGCGTAGCTTCAGTACCTTGAGTTGGAAATATGCTGATGTAAACCTTTGCCAAACCTAAATCGGGGCTAACACGCACTTGCGTAATAGTTATCATTTTACCTGGGAATAACGCTGCCCCCTCACGCTGAAAAATCTCCCCAAGGTCTTTTTGTATTAAGCGCGCTACCTTCTGCAGTCTTGTTCCTTCCATAGTTTTTAATCTTTTCTGCAAAGATACTCAATTAACTTTAACCTAAATATCCCTAACCAAACGGATTATTAAAACACCAATTTAAGTTGATATTTAATTACTTTTTTCGGATATTTGGTTTTCCGTCATTAAACCTAAAAAAATATCAACCTAAAACTAAATAGTATGAGTGAACAAAAATTCGATTTCAATCAGTTTATTAGCGACTCAAAAGAAACGTTACTGAACCCTAAATCCTACTTTGCCTCAATGAAACTTGATGGAGGAATGGGCGAACCATTGATTAAAGCACTTATATATAGCGTTGTGGCTGGCGTGCTTTACTTAATATGGAGTTTTCTTATTGTTGGTGGAGTTGCCGGCGGAATGTGGGGTGGCGCTGCTGGAATAGGTGCATTCTTTTTTACAATAATAGGCGGGGTTATTGGCGTATTCATTGCTGCGCTTATCATTCTAATAATATCCTCTATCTGCAGTGGCAACAATGACTTTGAGGCCAACCTTAGGGTTGCGGCATCGTTAATGGTAATGTTCCCTATCGGCGCTTTAGCCTCAGTATTTATGTTTAACTTTTATCTAGGAACAATTGTAAGTTTTCTTGTAAATCTTTATGCGCTATACTTACTTTATATTGCTGTAACCACTGCACTAAAAGGTAAAGACCAAACTGCTAAGATTATCATGCTTGTTTTAGCGGGTATTATGCTGATATTCCTAGCTCGCAATTTATATCGTGGACAATTCTATAGCAGAGCATTTAATTTTGGTAGCAACAAATACCAAAAAGAACTAAGCAATTTCCAAGAACAAATGGAAGCAGCAACCAATGAAATGAATGCTGCCTATGCTGAATCGGAGGACAACGCTAATGAGTCTGGCGATGAAAAATATGCTAAACCCGAAAAATTCCCGAGCGATGCACTTAAAGAAGTAAAACAATACCTTTCCAAGGGGACTCCTGTTCTTTCTCAGGAGAAATTGCAACGTTTAGCAGATGTTTTAACAGAAATAAAGGATTACGACGAGAGTCAGTCCGATGAAATCAATAAGGTTTTAACCTCGAATGGCTTTAAGGGTACTATGGAGTACTCTTCGGACCTATTGGCTGCAGCATCGGGCTACGCAGCAGTTGCTAGCCTAAAAGGGTTAGAGGAACTAAAGAATGCCACTGAGGCCGAAAAAAATAATGCAGGAATGTTCGAAATGGACAAAGTACTAATTACTGCTGCATCGCAGTCTATTTCCCTAGCAAAACTTACCGAGGAAGATTTACATACAGTTTACGATAACTGGGATTTAATTATTGAAATTGACAAAAACTCAAAGAAATAAAGCCTTACAATGAAAGAAAATCGGGTGTTTTAGTTGTTGAAACACCCGATTCTCTTTTATAATAAACCCTATCTAATTATTTAATTCCCAATTTCTTTGCAACCTCTTCGGGTAAAGCCTTTTTATGAACCATAATAGCAATGGTTTTCATACGAACAAAAGGCTCAGACATATACAGATAACCATTGTAAACACCCTCGGTGCCCCAGCTGTTTTTTGTGTAGAAATAGGTTACCCCATTTTGGTCTGTTGCCAAACCTGTTAGGTGCATTAGGTGGTCGTCGGACGATGTATAGTTATCAAAAGTAAACTGGCGTTTATTTTGGTCAACCACAATTTCGGGAACAGGTGCCTCAAAGCTAGTTAACTTTGCTTTACGCTCCTTATCGGTCATTCCTACCCAACGGTCTTTATCGCTACCTGCAATTTCCTCAACTTTTTCCACAGGAAGCACGGCAACGCCTTTACTCCAGGCAAAGCTCTTTTCGCTTACGTCGCCGTCCCAGCATACAGAGTAGCCATTCATTAATGCATTCTTAATGGTTTTGATTAAATCATCGAGCGGAAGATTGTAGTAAAGGCTATGCGCCCAATTATCGGGTATCTCAAGTACAAACTGTGAGTAAAATGGATGATGACTATAAGAGGTAATCTCCACATAATCGTCAGGATTAAACCCAACGTTGGCAAGTGTCGATTTTTTTGTGTCGGGGGCAGCGCCTAAATAGTTGTCGAGTATTAAGTTATAAGCAGGATACCACGCTGTTGTTAAGGCCTTGTTTGGATTCTTTACAACCGCATCTAAATAAGCATTAAGTACCGCAGCCAACTCCGAATGGGCATGGAAATCTGTTCCATAGTTCAACCCAGAATATTCTTGCTCAGT
>CAZTVY010000005.1:0-22869 GCA_964617235.1 uncultured Rikenellaceae bacterium
GGAGAGTAGGTCGCCGCCCCACCTTCGCCCCGAGGAGCAATCCCTCGGGGCTTTTTTGTTTGTGTACCTACCGTTAATGGAATAGAACGATACCCTGTAAGGCTTTTGTCTTACAGGGTATCGTTCTATTCGTAAATGGAATTAACGTATTTTAAATTTATGTTGTTGAGTTTATTTTGGAAAAAGATTTGAACTCACTTCTATTTTATACATCTTTGTTATACAAAAAACAAAAATAGAATAAGCGTAATTAAAAATATCAAACAGAATTTAAGTCTAAATGAAAAAACTATCATTATTTACGGTTCTTTTTCTTGCTATAGTATATACTGGGTTAACCCAAGTTGTTCCAGAAAAAGGGTTGTCACAAATCACTTCAGGATATCTAAAAAAACAGATAGATTTTTTAGCGTCCGATTCGCTTAAAGGGAGAAATACACCTAGTCCAGAATTGGATATTGCTGCTAGTTACATAGCCAATGAATTTTCAAGATTAGGTATTAAAAAAGTTAATGGCTCTTTCTTTCAGGAGGTACCATTGTGTACAAAAAATTTAGATGTTGATGGGTGTGGATTGAGCATTGGCAGAGGGAGTAACAGGTTGATTTTTAAGTTGAAAACTGACTATACACCTTTTGAAAGCACATCAGATGCTGAAGTATCTGGCAATATTGTTTTTGCCGGATATGGTATTACTGCTCCTGAATATAATTACGACGATTACAAAGATTTAGATGTTAAGGGCAAAATAGTTTTGGTAATGAAGCATGAACCTAGAGAAAACGATACTTGTGATGTTTTTGAAGGGAAACGGGATACGCATCATTCAAGTATAGAGTCAAAACTTAAAAATGCAATGAGTAGAGGGGCTGTAGCCATTATGGTAGTTACGGACCCACTAAATCACGTAACGCTTAATCCTCAAGGATACTCGTGGCCAAGTTTATCAAAGTTTAAGGGTAGTATTACCCCACAAATAACGCTTTATACTCAGGAGGTATCTATACCTTGTATTCAGGTAGGGGAGAATGTTATCAACTTTTTGCTTGGTGGTGTCGATTCATTAAAACGCATTCAAAAAAATATTGATACAGAACTTAAGCCTTTTTCATTCGAGTTTTCCGAGGTTTCGAGTAATGTTAAGACTAAACTTGATATCAAGCACTTTGCTGCTAAAAATGTAGTTGGGTTAATCAAAGGTAGTGACTCAAAACTTAAGGATGAGGTTTTAGTTATTGGAGCGCATTACGACCATGTTGGATATAATGAAAAGCATAAAACCGATGAGGATTATATCTTTAACGGTGCTGATGATAATGCATCTGGCACAGCAGGGGTAATGGCTTTGGCAAAGGCTTTTTCAGTGTCAAAGAAAACTAAGAGGAGTATTCTTTTCATCCTTTTTGTTGGGGAGGAAAAGGGATTATACGGTTCTGAGTACTATACTCAAAAACCTCTTATCCCTCTCACTAAAACTGTTGCCATGCTCAACCTTGATATGATAAGTAGAAATGGTGACTCGTTACAGATACTAGGCGAGAAATTTAACCCAGAGCTCTACACAATTATTAAGGAAGAAAATAATTTTGTTGGATTAAATATTATCGATTCTGGTAACGAATTCTTTGGTGCTAGCGACCATGCAAACTTTTTCAAAAATAACATCTCGTCAATCTTTTTCTTTACAGGTACACATGGTGATTACCATACTGTAAGGGATAATCCCGATAAGGTTGACCATATTAAAGCAGAAAAAATCATTAAACTTGTTTTTAGAACAGCATGGCGAATAGTTAACGAGAATAAATATTATACCATTAACAAACCCTAATAATTAACTAAACACTTCAAATCAATGAAAATTAACAATCTTAAATCGATACTACTTTTAGCGCTAGTTGCATTTAGCGGGTTATCATTCTCTCAAGAGGCAACATTATTGTATAATCTTGCAAAAGGTAAAACTTTTGTTCAGAATACAAAACTTTCCAACACAATTACTCAGACAATGGGGCCTAATGAGATAAAGATTTTGATGGACATCAGCATTAACGCGGAGATATTTGTTGAGAACGTTGCAGAAAATGGTGACATTACAGTTCTTGAGGTACTGAAAGATATGACCATGCGTAATGTAGCAATGGGTAAAGATACCACACTTAAGTTCGATAATATTAACGAGCGAAGTCGTGTTGCGTACACTAAGGACGGTAAACTAATTTCAAGGACAGTTCTCGATACTGCATCAATTCCGGGGTTATCTGAGTCTTCAAAGCAAAACTGGATGTACCTTCAATTGCCTGGAAAAAAAGTTAAGGTTGGTGAAACTTGGAGTAACGTAAGCACTGAAACCAATGCTAGGTCGAGCGCTAATCCTTTCGAAACAACTACAAACTCCGACTTTAAATACACCTATACAGGGGTTGAAGCCAAGGATGGCAAGCCATTCTACAGAATTGAGTTTGAGGCAACCCTAAACGTAGAGGGAAAAGGCGAGCAAATGGGCATGCAGATGTTTGTTGAAGGAACAGGTAAGAATAAAGGGTTTGGATTGTTCGATTCGAACAGCTCGGTTGTTTCGTACATTGAGTTTGAGACTGGTATTGATATGTCCATATCCGTATCGGGTCAGCAAAACATGTCGATACCGATGTCGCAAAGTATGAAAACAGTTATAACCCTTCAGGAAAAGAAGTAGTCCTAGTTAATGCTGATACCAAAGATTACATTCGGCTCAGGTTCGCCTGGGCCGTTTTATTATAATGTATTCTCGTTCTGTTCGCATTATTTTTTAAGCGGGCGCTTTTATCATAAATCTCAGAGAGAGGACTCTTGCTGAATACTTAACAACAAAAACATTAACTTTGCGCTAATAATACAACAAACTACAATAAATATGGCTAACGAACCCAAATGCCCAAAATGTAATTCGGAAAACACATATCAGGACATGAACTTATGGATTTGCCCCGATTGTTCTTATGAATGGGATCCTGCAGAGCTGGAGGAAGAAAGTCAGATGAGCAAAGTTTTAGATTCTAACGGAAATGTTTTAAACGATGGCGATTCTGTTACCGTTGTCAAAGACCTAAAAGTAAAAGGCTCCCCTTCGGGTATTAAATCTGGAACGAAAGTGCGAAACATACGATTAGTAGATAGTAGCGATGGTCATAATATTTCCTGCAAAATTGATGGCATTGGTTCGATGTACCTGAAATCAGAATTTGTAAAAAAAGCATAAAGGATAAAATCAGATTAATTTCCATTCACATGCAAACGGTTTCTTTGCATCTTATGTCGTTAACTTAATGTCTGCAAAGGTATCGCCATAATGGAGAGTTTAAAAGAGAATGAAACACTCTCTTTGCTCCTGCCTCCTTTTAGTTTACTCCTCATTTTTAGATACATTAGCTTTGATTTTCAGGGTTGTTAGGGGTGTTTTGCCCATATCTAAAATCAAATTACTATATTTGCACCCCGTATGAAGTTAAACATTATACATATTGGTGCATCTTTTCTTTTGATATGTGCTACCCTTGTTGGGGTTAATACATTTGCACAGGAGGTTAAGAATTTGACATTGGATTCCGATACCCTAAATAAAAAGGATAAAGACGCATTCTCGGACTTTAAAATTGACAAAGGTTCCAAAAGTGCCGATACCGTTGCTAAAGGTATCAACATTGTGGACATCCTGAATCCTGTCAATAAAACCAAGGCTTCGTACTCGTGGCGGTTGAACTCAAAAACTTTCGATTTAGAGGAGCAAATGGCTTTCGATACGGTTGTTTTCCTATCACACTTGGTTGAGCCGAATCAAAAAAGTTTTATCACGCAAACTTACCTTGGAAACTTAGGGGCACCTATACAAACCGACCACTTTTTTGAACGTAATTTTGATTATCCCTTCCTGTTTTCAAGAGGCTATAGCGTTTATTTACATCAAACAATATCTGGTGAACAGTATAATGTTAAGAGCCCGCATACCGTTTTAGAATACTCAACAGGAGGTAAAAAGAAGGAAGCCGACCAGATTCTGAAAGTTTTACATACACAGAATGTTAACAGGTACTTAAATCTGGGCATTCATTACGATTACTACAATACAAAGGGGATGTATGAGAATCAGCTAACCCGGAATAATGTTGTATCGGTTTTTGGGAGTTACTACAAGGATAGAATTTCGGCACAGGCTACCTTTACATACACATACATAAGGAATAAGGAGAATGGAGGCTTGGAGGACGATAAGTTTATTCAGGATACCGTGCTTGAATCATCGCTTGTGCCATTCCGTTTAAATAACGCTAATTCTGAGTATCGCCAACGTAGTTTTGCTGCTATTGCAGGGTACGATATCCTTGTGAAGAGAACAACTCTAAAATCTATGGATGGCAATGATTCTACAGTCGTATCTTCACTTGTTACGTCAAAACTCATATTCGATGCAAATAGGTATACCAGAGTATATTCCGATGACGATACTGTTTACTACAAGAATTACTACATAAATAAGTATCAAACCCACGACTCTATATATCTATTAAATTATACCACAACAGCACTGCTTGAATTAACGCAGATAGCAAAATATCCTGGCATTCCAGGTCTTAGGGTTTGGTTCTCGAACACTTTTGGCAATTATTATCACTTTAAACCCACCGATTTTATTTTTGAACGAGAAAATTCTAAAATAAAAACTAATCATTTTGGCTTTGGTGTATATAGTAAATCGCCCTACTTAAACTATAGCGGGAGCCTACGATTTTATATCAATGGATATAGGGCTAACGATAAGGAGTTGTACGGTCAGCTTATGGTTTTACCATGGAAATCGACAGAGATGCCATATGTTAAAGGAACCATTCTGATTAGTGATAGAGAACCCGATATCTTTTTGAAAAACTATTACTCCAATAACTTTATGTGGAGCAATAATTTTGAGAAGGAAAAGCGATTTATGATAGGTGGTATGCTTGGTGCCGAGAAGTGGAAGCTTGAGGCAGGCTATAATCTTATACGAATTGTTGATTATCTGTACTTCAACTCTGAAGGCCTTCCTACTCAGGCGGACAATGTAACAGCAACCTCAGCATATGTTAAGAAGACGTTTAAATTGGGAGGATTTTACTTTGTGAACAAGGTGTTATGGCAAGCAAACACCAACGAGGATGTTTTGAGTTTACCTACTTTTTCAGTTTTTTCGTCGTTATTTTACGAGCATGAGTTGGTTAAGAATGTTTTAACAGGACAGTTTGGCGTTAGCGGATTTTATAGAACAAAGTTCTATGCCGATGCTTTTATGCCTGCAACAGGTCAGTTCATTAACCAGCGCGAGAAAAAAATTGGAAAT
Organism: uncultured Rikenellaceae bacterium; assembly: GCA_964617235.1. Lineage (GTDB taxonomy): Bacteria > Bacteroidota > Bacteroidia > Bacteroidales > Tenuifilaceae > SB25. The sequence goes on from CAZTVY010000005.1 coordinate 5,354, forward strand.
TATCCGTTTGCGGATGTGTTTGCCAATTTTAGGTGGAAAAGGGCAACATTATTCTTCAAATACGAACACGTAAATCAAGGACTAATTGATAGTGAATACTTTACAGCACTTCACTATGCGGCAAACCGTAGAGTATTCAAATTTGGTCTTTCATGGATATTCTATAACTAGTCATCAAAATTTACTTCTGTAACAAATTCTAATGGGCTATTTTTGTACTCGAATAAAATAATTAAACCAAGAAAATCTTTGATATGCAGACATTTATCACAAGTAGGATAAAGTGGGTGGTTTTTTTGGCTTCGCTTATAATGTTCTCTTGCATTAGTAATGACTCGGTAAGGCGACAAGCTGAGGTACAGATGCGAGACTTGGCTAAGATTCTGGCCGATGGTAAACTTGTAGCTGTTACCGATTACAACTCTACAAGTTACTTCTTATATAAGGGCGAACCTATGGGCTATCAGTACGATTTGCTTCGCGATTTAGCATCCTATTTGGGTGTTAAGTTGGAGTTGATTGCCGAAAACGACATCGAAAAATCTTTCGAAATGCTCAAAAATGGTGAGGTTGATATAATTGCTAACAACCTAACCATAACCACCCAGCGCAAAAAGGAGTTTAACTTTACAACACCCCATGGGGAAACACGTCAGGTGCTTGTTCAGCGAATTCCTTCCACTTCCGAGGAAAGTGAGAAACTTATAGTAAAGAACCCCTTGGATTTATCGGGCAAGGTTGTTTACGTTCAACGTAGCTCTGCGGCAGCACAAAGGCTTGCCAATTTATCGGAGGAAATAGGTGGGAATATAATGATAGTTGAACTACCAGAATATGATGCCGAGCAACTAATCGATTTGGTAGCTATGGGCGAGATAGACTATGTGGTTTGTGATGAAACTGTGGCGCAAATAAAGGCCAGTTCACTTCAAAATGTTGATTATAGCACAGCCATTGGATTTCCCCAACATACTGCATGGGCATTGCGGCAGTCGTCGCCTGAGTTGCTTAATAAGGTAAACACTTGGTTCGAGGGTTACCTAAGCACTTCGCGCTATGCAATGATTAAAAGGAAGTACTACGAAAACCCAAATCACCTTAAGCGATTAAGTAACGACTACTATTTTGTTCATCAGGATAGGGTGTCGGAGTGGGACGAGTATTTTAAGAAAAATAGTCCAAAAATAAATTGGGATTGGCGGTTATTAGCATCACTGGTATACCAAGAATCACGTTTCAAACACGACGTAGTATCCCATAAAGGGGCTACAGGCGTTATGCAGTTTATGCCCCAAACAGCAGAACACTGGGGTATTGACAGCACTGTTAGCGCTAAAGAGCAAATTGAGGTTGGGGTAAAATACCTTAAGTGGCTCGACGATAAAATGGTTGAGTACAATATACCCGAGAAGGAACGTTTTAAATTTGTTCTTGCTGCCTATAACGCTGGCATTGGTCATGTAATTGATGCACGCAACTTGGCACGAAAATATGGGAAAGACCCCAATGTTTGGGATGAGAATGTGGAGTACTTTATTCGCCATAAATCGGAATTTCTATCCGATACAGTGGTGCGTTTTGGACGATTGCGGGGCGAGGAAACTTTTAGGTACGTTAGCGAAATAATTGACAGATACGAGCATTACAAGAATATTCTAAAGTAAATAAAAAAGCGCTGGTTTTACTGGCGCTTTTTTATTGAACCATTTATTATCTCCACAAATTCGGCCAAAATCATAGCCGTAGCACCCCAAACAAACTCCTTGGAAATGTTGAAGTAAGGAGCGGTAATTAATTTTTGGTGCGAGGGAATAACTTTAATACTCCTGTTTTTTGGATTTACGAGTTGATTAATAGGGGCAGAAATAATACGCTCAACTTCTTTAACGTCAGGTTTGAATAGGGGTTTAAAGTCTATTACTCCAACAAATGGGTGTACCATCATGTTGCTGACGGGAATGTAAAGTTGGGTAAGTTGTCCAATTATGCTGATGTCCGATGGGCTAACACCCACCTCCTCGAAGGTTTCCCTTAATGCGGTAGCCTGAATATCGGAATCGGCCTCATCGAATTTGCCTCCAGGGAAACTGACCTGTCCGCTATGCGGTCCGTCGTATACAGGGCGCTTAATTAGTAAAGTGTCAATACTGTTGCCGTTCGGAAAAAGCAAAATAAGTACAGCGCTTTGGCGTGTATTGGAGTTTGGAGCAGTATTTCCCATTAAATCCTCACGGATTGATGGCGACATGGTTTTTTGTGCATCAAACCCAGGCAACTCGTTCTGAAGTTCAGTTTTTAGAACTTCAATAAAATCATCGAAATTAATATTTGAAAACATAAGGCTATAATGAATTATCAAAAATAGCAATAATTGGCTTAAAAATTGATTGCTCAATAATTGTTGTGTAAATTGGCAATGTTATAAATTTGAATTTTGCGAGTTTGTTCAAAGTTTGCATATTTGATAATTGATACGATTGATATTAAAAACTATAATATATGAAGCGACTTCTACTCTTTTTAATTGTTTCAACTTTATTTTTTGGATTTGAGGGTTGTGCCTCGAAAAAGTATGCAAAGCGTGGCGATAAATACGAACAGGCAGGAATGTGGGAATCCGCAGCTGAGGCCTATATGCGCTCTTTAGCCTCTAAGCGCGATAATATTGACGCTTTGGTGGGTTTAAAACGTACGGGGCAAAAAACTATCGACGAAAAAACCTTGAAAATGATGAAGGCCTATGAAACCGATGGTTTAAAGGAGACTGTTTATGGTTATTTAGACATTGTAAACTTTAAAAATAGGGCAAGTGCAGTTGGTGTGGAATTATCCGTTTCCGATAGGGCTACCGATTACTTTAACGATGCAAAACCAAAGTATATCGAAAAGATTTACTCCGAGGCACAAGTATTACTCGATGCAGAGAAGTTTACACAATCCGAATCGATATTGAAGGAGATTGAAACTATTGAGCCTGGTTATGGAAATGTTCAGGAAATGATGAAGGTGTCCAAGTGTGAGCCTCTTTACAGGCAGGGCAAAGAGTATATGAATTCAGGGTTTAACCGCAAGGCATATGCAAACTTCGAGAAAATAATCAAGGAACATAATGGTTACAAAGATTCAAAGGAGTTAAGGGAGGATGCTCTGCTAAAGGCATTAATCACTATAAAGATAGATGATTTTAAGTATCAGGATGGTTCTCAGGAAATTACAGCAAGGGTTCAGGGTGCGGTAGTATCCAAGTTGAATTCTATAAATAACCCATTTATTAAAGTTGTAGATACAGAGAGTACCCAGAAGATATTAGAGGAACAAAAGCGAAGCCTTGAGGTTGGTTCGAATATTCAAATTGGTAAGATATTGGCCGCTAATGCGATGTTTTCGGCAACGGTTGTTGAGTTTAAACAGTTTACAGGTAAAATCGAAAGAACCGAGAAGCGGGGCTATTTAAAAGAGGTAACCATTACCAAGAATAAGGAAACAGGATTGGAGGAGAAGAATGTTTCGTACAAAAAAGTTATCTACTACACCTATAGCGGTAAAAATGTTTCGGCTATTTCGCTTAAATACCAGTTAACTTCTGTTGAAACAGGTGCAGTTATGGTTTCGGATGTTACCCGTGAAGTGTTCGACGATGAGGTTAATTATGCGACTTTTGATGGAAATACCGATAAGTTAGTGCCAGGCTACTGGGAACGGATAAGTAAAGACTCCCAGAAAGATTATGTTTCCGACACCCCTAACGAGGTCTCAAACTTAAGGAAATTGCTGAATGCAAAACGCGACATTACTCCTGCGGGGCAGTTAACCGATAAGACGATTACCGAAATAGCTACAAAAGTAGCTCAGAAAGTAAACCGATATAACCCAGAACAGTAACATGCGTAATCAATTAATATTTTTGCTGATATCTGTAACACTTTTGGGTTGTGGAGGCTCAAAGAAAACTGCAGATATGCCCATTTCACCTAGTTGGGTTCAGGCTCGTCCTGCTTCGCAGATGCACTATGTTGGGATTGGCTCTGCAAGGAAAACCAACGATGCCAATGGATACATGCAAACGGCTAAGCAGAATGCATTGGCCGATTTGGCTAGCGATATCTCCATCAATATATCCTCAAATTCTGTGTTAAGTGCATTCGAATCGCAGCAACGTTTCTTTGAGGATTACTCATCAACCATAAAGGCCGATGCCCAAAAGGAACTTGAGGGTTACGAGGTGGTTGAATCCTGGGAGGATGTATCAACTTACTGGATTTATTTCAGGCTTTCGAAGGATACGTACCGAAAAATTACCGACGAGAAGAAGCAGAAAGCAGCAGCCAAAGCGCTCGATTTTTACGATAAGGCCTTGCAAAATATTGAAACTGGAGAGGTTCGGGTTGCGCTAGTACTTTTGGTAAAAGCGCTGGAGCCAATTAAGCCATATTTTGCTGAAACCATAATGGCAAACTACAACGGAAAGGATATTTTTCTTGGAAATGAGATAGTTCAATCTATATCAACAACACTCAATAAAATTGCCATAACTGGGCCACGAGAGTTGAAGGTTAAAACAGGAAAGGCACTTCAACAAAACGAATTGCGGTTCTTTGTAAATTATAATCAATCCACGCCGCAAAAAGGTATTCCACTTAAAGCCAGCTATACTGAAAAGCCCATAACCCAGAATAAATCCACAACAGAAACTAATGGTTATGCGGGATTTGGTATTGATGCGGTTCGCTCATCAAAACCAATCGAGAAGTTTAAGGTAAATTTGGACTTTGAGGCTATTGTTAGCGAAGCCACAACAGATTTCACTATCAGAAAAGTGCTTGCTCGCTTCAACGTTCCAACTTTTGAGGTAGATATAAATATTGTAAAACCAGTTTTTGCAATTCAATCCATTGAGAAGAATATTGGGAATTTAACTACGAGTAGTATACTAGCAGAGGCGGTTAAGCGTAAGTTGGTGGAATCGTCGATGCCAATTGTAGAAAAACCGAACGAAGCCGATTATGTTATAAGTATTGATGCTTCAACTGTTCAAATTTCGGAATCCAATGGTTACAAACAGGCGGCCTTAACAGCAACTGTCTCGGTTAAGAGTATAGATGGAATTGAGGTTTACCGTAAAACCTTGGATAGAGTTTTAGGCTCACACTTCGATATTGAAATGGCAGGCAGGAATGCTTACGCCGAAGCAACAAAACGAGTGGAAAATACCATTATGCGTGAAATTATTGAAGTTGTAGTTAAAGGGAAAAGTAGCTATTAGAATCAGTTATTTAAAATAATTCTTGATTTTAAGAATATCTGCTTTATATCATTATAATCCTTTGAAAAAATATATAGGTTTGCATAATTTTTAATTAGTCCCGCTATGAAAAAAATATTATTATCCTTAGCTGTAGTTGCATCAATTACTCTAAGTGCATTTGCTCAAACCAATGAAACAGTAAATGCCGATTTGCCCGAAATAACTTTTAAATCAACAGAGATTGATTATGGAGTAATATCTCAGAATTCAGAGGGAACACGCAATTTCGAATTTACAAACACAGGCAAAGTGCCATTGTTACTAACAAACGTTGCTGCATCGTGTGGATGTACTGTGGTGGAATGGGCTAAAGAGCCTATTAAACCAGGCGAAAAGGGTTCCTTAACAGTTAAGTACAATACCGCAATAGTTGGTCCTTTTAATAAAAGTATAAGGGTTTTCTCTAATGCCAAAAGTAGCCCAGTATTTTTAATTATTAAGGGTGATATTAAACCGTTACAGGACAGCACAAGTCAAAGTCAACAATAAATACAAACTTAGTTCAATGCCAAAAATATCAGAAAAAGGTGTGGCAATGCCAGCTTCACCAATCCGTAAGTTAGTGCCTTTTGCCGAGGAGGCAAAGAAAAAAGGTCGTAAGGTTTATCACCTTAACATTGGCCAGCCCGATATTCCCACTCCACAGGTTGCTATGGATGCAATCCACAAGTGCGACCTTAAAGTGGTTGAGTATAGCCACTCTGCTGGAATTGAGAGTTACCGTAAAGGTTTAGCCAATTACTATAAGGGTATTGGAATTGATATCACCCATAACGATATCATTATAACCAATGGAGGCTCTGAGGCTATTACTATTGGGTTTATGACTTGCTTGAATCCTGGCGACGAGGTTATAATTCCTGAGCCTTTCTATGCAAACTACAACAGTTTTGCCATGCAGGCAGGCGTTGTGGTTAAGCCAATTGTATCGTCAATCCAAAACGACTTTGCATTACCTGCAGTTTCCGAATTCGAAAAGCTTATTACTCCAAAAACAAAGGGTATTGTAATTTGTAACCCTAATAACCCTACAGGTTATTTATATTCCAAGGAGGAACTAGAACAGCTTGCCTCTATTGTTAAGAAGTACGATTTATACCTATTCTCCGATGAGGTTTACCGTGAGTTCTGCTACGATGGTAACGAACACTTTTCTGCAATGATGTTGCCAGGCTTGGAGAACAACGTTATTCTTATGGACTCTGTATCGAAGCGTTATAGCATGTGCGGTGTTCGTATAGGAGCATTAATCACTAAAAACAAAGAGGTTTACGCTGCTGCAATGAAGTTTGCACAGGCTCGCTTGTCTCCTCCTTCGTTCGGACAAATTGCTGCTGAAGCTGCTTTGAATACACCAAAAGAGTATTTCAAGGAAGTTTACGATGAGTATATTAAACGTAGAGACTTTATGGTTGCAGCGCTTAATAGAATGGATGGAGTTTACTGTCCAAAACCAAAAGGAGCCTTCTATACTGTTGTTAAACTTCCAATTGACGATAGCGATAAGTTTGCACAATGGTTGTTGGATAGTTTTGAGTACAATAACCAAACTGTAATGCTTGCCCCTGCAACTGGATTTTACTCAACAAAAGGACTTGGTAAGAACGAGGTGCGTATAGCTTACGTTTTGAATACCGATGATTTAAAGAATGCAATGGAGTGCCTTGAGGTTGCTTTAAAGCAATATCCTGGACGAACATTATAGTATTGATTGTATTATTGATGAGGGTGGACTATTTGTTCACCCTTATTTTTTTATAAAATCTTAACCACAAAAGGCATAGTCTCTCTTTTGTTAGTTTTCTATTATAGGCTTAATGTTTTATTATAACTCTGTCAGGGTTCAAAACCCTGACAGAGTTATCGTTTAATAGATATGCAACTATTAAATAGAGTCTATATCATTTAACTTATAAAAACTTGTATGAACTTCTGTGTCTTTTGTGGTTCAATGTTGGCTTAAGTTATTTATTGATATTCCTAAAAATAATTACCTTAGCATTACTTTTTGATTTTGGCGTAAAGTTTGAATAAGTGTTGGAATAATTTATTGTGCTATAGATGAGGTGTTTATTGTATGTTTTAGTAATTGTGGTTTGTCCTGTCTTTGCATTTTCGCAGGATGAAAGAGAAAAAGTGTTGGTGGGAGCGGAGCGTGTTGAGCTATATTTACCCAAAATTCAGAATAGGAATATTGCAATAGTTGCAAACCATACATCATTGGTGGGTGGAAAGCATTTGGTTGATACTCTTCTGTCGCTTAAAGTAAATATTAAAAGGATATTTTGCCCAGAGCATGGTTTCCGTGGAAATATAGAGGCAGGGGAGTTAATTAACAATCATACCGATACTAAAACAGGACTTCCAGTTGTTTCGCTTTACGGAGGAAACAAAAAGCCAAAATCCGAAAATCTACAGGATGTTGATGTTGTAATTTTCGATTTACAGGATGTTGGGGTTCGTTTTTACACTTATATCTCCACCATGCATTATGTTATGGAGGCGTGTGCCGAGAATAATATCCCTCTAATAGTGTTGGATAGGCCCAACCCCAATGGGTTTTACGTTGATGGACCAGTACTCGATTTGAAGAACACATCATTTGTTGGAATGCACCCTGTACCTCTTGTTCATGGGCTTACCGTAGGGGAGTTTGCACAAATGATTAACGGAGAAGAGTGGCTTGCGGGAAAGGTGAAATGCAAATTGGAAGTGATACCCTGTACAGGCTATACGCATAGCCACACATATGTACTGCCCGTTAAACCCTCTCCAAATTTACCCAATCAATTGTCGGTGTTGCTTTACCCTTCGCTCGGGTTCTTTGAAGGAACGGCTGTGAGCGTTGGCCGGGGAACCGATTTCCCTTTTCAGGTATTTGGGTATCCTAGTTATCCGCAAAAACAATTTAAATTTAAGCCTGCGCCCAAAAAGGGGGCAAGTGTAAATCCTCCGTACAAGGGAAAAACTTGTTATGGTGTCGATTTAAGGGACTTTTCAGTTGATTATTTTATTGGAAGAAAATCCATTAACCTAGAATGGCTTATTTACACTTATAGAACTTACCCAAATAAGGAAAAATTCTTTAACAATTTCTTTAGGAATTTGGCTGGTACGCCATTGCTTCGCAAGCAAATAGAGGACGGGCTGAGTGCTGAAGCAATTCGTGAGTTGTGGCAACCCGATTTGGAAAAGTATAAACAAGTCAGGAAAAACTATCTGCTTTATCCCGATTTTGAGTAATATTTACTTTACCTGCATTTTATGGCAAAAAAAAACAATTTTTATGTGGTTTGGGCTGGACATTCTCCAGGTATTTATGATGATTGGGGGAAATGTCAGGAGCAGATAAAGGGATTTGAGAATGCTAAATTTAAGGGTTTCCAAACAATGGATGCTGCAGAAAAAGCATTTAGCATGGGCTATGGCAGGTATATGAAGTTAAATTCAGCGCAAAGCTCTAGTTTACGAATAAGAAGTGCTGTTTCAAAGCCCGTATATCCATCATTGGCTGTTGATGCTGCATGGAATACCGTTACAGGCGATATGGAGTACAGGGGAGTTGATGCGCATAGCGGTAAGGAGATATTTAAGCAGGGTCCATTTTTTGATGGGACAAATAACATTGGGGAGTTTCTTGCAATTGTGCATGGCTTGGCTTTTTTGCAAAAACAAGGGAGCAAAATTCCGGTTTACACCGATTCTGTTACAGCAATTGCCTGGGTTCGCCGTAAGCAAGCCAATACTAAACTTGTTCAAACTCCCCGAAATGCGATAATCTTTGAGTTGATTCAACGAGCCGAAACCTGGCTTAGGACAAATAAATGGGATAACCCAATTTTAAAATGGGAAACACCCGTGTGGGGCGAAATTCCTGCAGACTTTGGTCGAAAGTAGATTTCTGTAAAACTAGTTGCAGTAACAAATAATAATGACTTCGTAAATACCGCTAGCATCATCTTCGGTTTGTGTTGCCTCGGAATTTGGCAATGGCGACTTATAACGATTCGTGATTATCAACTTATATGAGTTGTGGAAGTAGCCTGTTTGAATTTCAGTAATCAGTTCATTATCCAGTTCAAACCCAATATTGGTGAGTTCATCAACCATTGGTTTAATGGTTTTTCCTAAAACGGAAAAATCTTCATTAACTTCAATTTGAATAAGCATATAGTTGGCCTTTATTCCGCCTTCAATAATTGTATCGGAAACTTCGGAGAATTCAACTTTTGAGATATCCTTTAGGGTCAGAAGCATTCTGGAGGCATCACATTTTTCAATATTTTTTCGGATGAAAGCCGAGTTTTGACCATTCTTTTGTATCAGGAATAAAGTGTCAGACGAAAACTGAACCTCACTAAAACAAATTGTGTCGTAAGGCCCTTCTATGATTAAGCATCCGTTATCAATTTTCCAGGTTCCAAGGTTTGCCCGTTGTCCAAACACTAGGTTAATGGTTTTAGTATCTTCCTCTATGTTAAAGGAAACTTCCTCAAAATCGAAACCCTCAATGGTTTCCCAAGTTCCCAAAAGTTGCTGTTCGTCAATTGCTTTGTTGTTTTGCTTGCAGGCCAGTAAAGTTAGAAATAAAAGCATTGACATTGCTATAGAGGTTCTCATGGCGATGAGTTAAATGATTAAGGAATAAATATACTGAAAATCAACACTTATGTCAATCTGTAATAAAAAAAGATGCTACCCTGATGGGTAGCATCTTTGATTCGCTTTTCAAATACTATAAATCGAAATTTCCAGTGTATGAGTCAACATAAGAAGGAGCAACTCTTAGTCTTTTTGTCTTTGCCCAAGCTTTCATTTGGTCGCAAGCATATTGAAAATCTGGTTCGGCGTAGATGTAACCCATTGAATCAAAACCCTTCATTTGGTAATAAGTGAAAACGCCATTTTTCATAGTTGCATCGCCATCGTAAGAGTAAACTGATGTGTTCGATGCAACAGCAATAACTCTACCATTAGCATTCAGTGCAGTAGCCATAGCACCAATTTGGCAAGCATCAAATGTAAACATCATTTTTGTGCTGGTTGCATTAGCAAATTTGGTTTTGAACCAAGAGCTGCTAACATAATATAGGTCGGAAGTTACAATGTTTCCTTTACTGCCGTGACCAGAGTAAACAAATGCTATTTCGTTTCCAGCAACTGATTGGCTTGCTAACGTGTTGATAGCTGCCTCAATGTTTGCCTTGGTTGCATTAAGGTCAAGCAAAGCAGTTACAGAGTAGCCTTCGGCCTGCAAACGAGCTTTCCAGTCGGTTGCATCATCATCGCAATACTGAAGGTCGTTCGAAGTTCCCTTATAGTCAGAAATACCAATAACTAAAGCTATTTTTGAACCCTTTGCTGCGTTTTTATCTAACTCAACGGGTAGAGCATCTTTATCTGTAATTGTAAATTTGGCAATAACTTCTGCTGGTCTGTTATCAACAGTAGCAAAATCTGGACGTACACTAAACGTTTGTTCTTCTTGCTGAACTATTTCATCTTCCTTTGAGCAACTCTGAAAAATTACTCCCGCCATTAAAGCAACAAATGCTAGTTTTACCCATTTTTGTGTTCTCATAATTTTTTGTTTTTGGTTTGGTTAACAAATAATGAATTTTGATGCATCAAATATCAATTATTTCAGAATTAAAGTCAAGTCAAACATCTATATACAGACGAAATGCCAGCAAAAACCAACAAACGGCAGTTTGCTCTGCACAAAATGCAAAAATAAACCCCGCTCAAAAAGCGGGGTTATTCCTTATTTTATATGAAATACTATAAGTTAAAACTTCCTGAATAAGAGTCTTGGTACGAAGGGGCAACAGTTAAACCTTTAGCCGAAGCCCATGATTTCATTTGTGTAACAGCGTAACTACAATCGTTTTCTACGTAAACATAACCCATTGAATCAAAACCTTTCATTTGGTAGTATGTGAAAACACCATTTTGCATTGAAGCATCGCCGTCGTAGGAGTAAACAGTTGTGTTGGAGGCAACAGCTATTATTCTTCCTGTAGCGTTAAGGGAAGTTTTCATTGCACCAATTTGGCAAGCATCAAAAGTGAAGAACATTTTTGTGCTCTTAGCGTTTGCGAATGTTGTTTTGAAATAAGAACTGCTGATGTAGTATAAGTCAGTTGTAACAATATTTCCACTACTTCCGTGACCAGAATATACAAAAGTAATTTCGTTGCCAGCAATAGCTTTACTTGCAAGAGTTGCAAGGGCCGACTGAATTGCGCTCTTGGTTGCACTTCTGTCGAGTATTGTGGTTACAGTATAACCTTCGGTTTGTAAACGATTTCTCCAGTCTCTTGCGTCATCATCGCAGTACTGAAGGTCGCTTGAAGTACCTGAGTAATCCGAAATACCAATAACTAAAGCATACTTTGCACCCTTTGGAGTGTTTTCGTCCAGTTCAACTGGAGTTGCATCTTTTTCTGTAACCATAGATTTTGCAATCTCATCAGCAGGTCTATTATCCAAAGTTGCAAAATCGGGGCGAACGCTCCATTGTGTTTCGTTTTCATTCTTTACAAGTTCGTCGTCTTTCGAACATCCTTGAAAAATTACGCCAGCAAATAGTGCTAAAAATGCTAGGCTAAGCAGATTTTTTGTTTTCATTGTAAATAAAAGTTTAGGTTGGTTAATTAATTTAATAAAGCAAGCGCAATTTAATTGATGAGTTGCTTTAAATTTTTGTTTGTCGACAAAATGAATTGAACTACCTAAATACAACAATCAACGGGCTATTTTATCGACGAATATTAGCCTCTGTTGTCTTAAAGAGTCCTGCCGAATAGAAAACTTTTTCCTATTTTTACAGGTAAAATTGATTGATTGTGAGTTTTGAAAATTTCCTAGCTAAACGTTTTTTAAGGGGTTCCGATAGTGTAAGTCTATCAAAACCTTTTATCCGTATTACCATTGTATCAATTGCCCTTAGCGTGGCAATAATGATTGTGTCTATTGCCATTATAACAGGCTTTAAGCAGGAAATAAAATCGAAAGTGGTGGGATTTGGTAGCCATATACAGATAACCAATTTCGATAGCAATCAATCTTTCGAGACCAATCCTATACCCAACAACTTGGAGTGTATGAATGATGTTCGGAAGATTGAAGGGATTACTCACGTACAGGTTTTTGCTACCAAAGCGGGTATTATTAAAACAGAGACCGATATTCAGGGAATTGTGCTTAAAGGAGTTGCTTCGGATTTCAACTGGAGTTTTTTTAAACAGAACTTAGTTGAAGGAGAGGTTTTTTCAACTGAAGATTCTACAGCGACAAACAAGACAATTATTTCCAAAACTTTAGCAAATCTTTTAAAGCTTAAGGTAGGAGATAGCTATGATATTTTCTTTGTTCAGGAGCCTCCTCGGTTTAGGCGGTTTACTGTTGCTGGGATTTACGATACAAAAATGGTAGAGTTCGATAAGTTATTTGTTCTGTGCGACCTTAAGCATATTCAGCGATTGAATGGTTGGAGTCCAAGCCAAGTAACTGGTTACGAGTTGTTGGTCGATAATATAGATAACGCCTACGACCTTTCCATTGAGGTTGACGATATTGTTGGTTTTGTTTTTATTGATAATGATTCTCGTTTGAAGGTTCAGAGTATTGTCGATAAGTACCCAAATATCTTCGATTGGTTGAATTTGCAGGATATCAATGCTGCAGTTCTTATTATTCTGATGTTGCTGGTTGCTGGTATAAATATGATATCGGGTTTGCTTATCATTATTCTTGAGCGAACAGGCGCTATTGGGTTGCTTAAAGCATTAGGCTCAAGCAATGAGAGCATACGGAAAATATTTCTGCTACAGTCGGCCTATATCATGTTTAAGGGGTTAATTTGGGGTACAGCCTTTGGGGTATTGGTGTGCCTTGTGCAGAAGCATTTTGGGATAGCCAAACTCGATGAGCAGTTCTATTTCCTATCAGAGGTGCCAATAAATCTCAATATTGTCCACGTTCTTATTTTAAATGCAGTAGCATTTGTGGTTGGTATGGCTATGCTAGTGGTACCATCGATGGTTGTATCGCATATAAGTCCTGATAAGACACTTAAGTTCGATTAGTTTAAGCTATAAGTACCCATAAGTATCGGCCAGGTAAGTTAAGTACCAAGATAGGAAGAATGCAATCATTGGGGCTATAAGCCATACAATAAAGAACTTACGCACTTCCGTTTTCTTGAAAATATTTTTGGTTCCTAACTTGGCAACTCCAATTCCAAGTATTGCCCCCACATTAAGCTGCACTAAGGAAGTTGGTATACCTTTAAATAAAGATGCTCCCAATAGTAGCGATGCTGAAATAAAAGCAATAATAACAGCCTCCACTTTGCCAAAAAGGAATAATTCTTTGCCGGTATTGCGCAAAATTTTATCGCCAAATATTGAACTACCTATTCCAAAGCTTGGAGCAACTACCATTGTAGCCATTATCATAATCAGAGTTAAGATTCTTCCAGAAGAGTTGTGTATTCCGAGTTCGTTCAATGTCATTGTGGTTAAAGGGCCGCTGGCATTGGCCACGTTATTTGCGCCGATGGAAAAAGCCACGTACATCGACATACCAATAATTGCACCTTTAAGCATATAGTGTTCATTGAGTCGGGCCGAAATTGTATACCCTCTTCGACGAATTGGCTTGTAAATATATTTGCCAATAAGAAAACACAGTATAAATGATACTATAGGGAGTATAAACCATGTAGGAATAACCTCAAAGAAAAGTTTATGGGACGAAAACTCATTGAAGTATAATCCTGGGGCTACTACTGCCAACACTGTTGACTGACTGGTTGATTGAGGCACTCCAAATAAATTGGCAATTAATAATGAAATGGCCACGGAAAAAAGAATAATGGATACCTGTGCATAGTTCATTAAATCAGGGTTAATTAGCCCTTCCCCAACTGTTCTGGCGGTTGCTTTTCCAGCAATAATTGCTCCAAGAAAAACCATTAACCCGAATAGCCCAGGAATAGCATTCTTTTTTAGGACGTTAGAGCCATAAGCCGCAGAAAATGATGGCCCAGTGCCGCTACCACCCATAGTAATAGCTAGGAACATTGAAATTAGAAAGGGGATGATTAAATGGCTGAATATTAAGGCATCCATAGTCTTTGGGTTGGTTTAGTACTCTTGTGAGTTTGTACAAATATATGATATTGTTACCTTTTTTGTTTTGAAATTAGCGAAGGGTTAATCGTAATTATATAATAACCGTCTGTTTATTAGTTTATTTGTTTAGTTAATTGCTTTTGTTGATATATATCAAAAAAGTTCATTTAAAATTATTCTTCCCATTTTTTTATAGTGTAATGGGTTATTTCTATAATAAAGCCTAAATTTGTTTAACTCGAATAAAGTATTGGTTAATAACGTAAAACCCCTCAGTATGAAAAAGTTCATTAAACGTTTAGCTTGGGCTATTCTTATTCTTTTATTACTATTTATTGCGGCGGCAATAATTGTCCCAATAGTATTTAAGCCACAGTTGATGCAAATAGCCAAAACAGAAATCAATAAAAGTGTAAATGCTAAAGTTGATTTCAACGACTTTCAGGTGTCGCTTATTAAAGGTTTTCCAAACCTTTACATTGGCCTTAAAGATTTAAGCGTTGTTGGAGTCGATAGTTTTGCTAACGATACGCTTATGGCTTTCAAGGAGTTTAGCGTTAAGGTTAACTTGTGGAGCGTAATGGGTATGGAAAATATTGAGGTGAAATCTATTCTGCTCGACCAAGCGCGCTTAAAAGCAAGAATTACCAAGGATGGCAAGGTAAACTGGGATATTGCAAAGCCCTCCGATGTTCCCGAAACCGAAGTGGAGGATACTGCTGCAGGCTCGCCAATTAACACAAGGGTTGCTCTTAAAAAGTTTGAGATTAGGAATGCAAATATTGCCTATATCGATGATTCGTCAAATATGTCGGCTACAATAAGGAACTTCAACCTTCTGTTATCGGGCAATATGGGCATGAGCCAAACCGATTTAAATTTGAAAACATCTATTGACGCGCTTAACTTTAAAATGGGAGGTTTAAGTTACGTTAAGGATGCTGAACTTGAGTTCAACGCTACTATTGGGGCTAATATGGATAGCGCTATTTATACCTTCAAAGAAAATGAATTCAGGATAAATCAACTTGCGTTACTATTCGAAGGAGTTGTAAAAATGCCTGGTAGCGATATTGATATAGATGTTAAATTTAACACCCCAACAACAGACTTCAAGGCAATACTCTCGATGGTTCCTGCAGTTTACATGAAGGATTTTGCTGGGCTTAAAACATCGGGTAAGTTTGGTATAGATGGTTTTGTAAAAGGTGTAATGAGCGATGCAACATTGCCCAACGCTTCTATCGCTTTGTTTATTGAGAATGGGATGTTCCAGTACCCCGATTTGCCAAAATCTGTAAACAATGTAAATGTTAGCACAAAGGTTTGGTTCGATGGTACTAATATGGATAACACTACCGTAAATGTGGATAAATTCCATTTGGAGTTAGGAAGTAATCCATTTGATGCTCGCCTACATGTGGCTACTCCAATAAGCGATATGCAGGTTGATGGTAATATCACTGGAAAAATTGACTTCGCATCGTTAGCCGATGTAATTCCGCTGGATAGCATGACCATTGCGGGTATTCTTGATGCAAACCTCGATTTTGCTGGGAAACTATCGTATATAGAAAAGGAGCAGTACGAGAAGTTTAAAGCTGATGGCTCGTTGCGTTTGGCAAACCTTGTGTTTACCAGTAATGATTTACCTCAAGGCTTTAAAATCACCGAAACGGTATTAAATTTCTCTCCAAAATTTGTGGATTTGGCTAAGTTCGAAAGCCAAATTGGTAAGAGCGATTTGAAGATGAATGGTAGGTTGGAGAACTTTATTCCTTTTGTTTTCAAGGATGAGACTGTTCGAGGAAACCTTAATATATCCTCAAATTTATTCGATGCCAACGAATTTTTAGGTAGCGAAACTACCGAGGAGGAGGTTGAGGTTGAGGATACATCGGCAATGAGTGTAATTGAAGTGCCAAGGAATATCGACTTTAATATGAAGGCTAACTTTACCCGTATTATCTACGACAAACTTGATATAACAAACCTAAATGGTAATATCGACGTTAAGGATGGTATTGTAAACATGACCAACCTTGGTATGAATTTGCTTGAGGGCTCAATGGTTATGGGTGGAAGTTACAACTCCCAGGATGTTAAGGCGCCTACAACTGATTTCGATTTCAACATGAATGGTATTGATATTCCTTCCGCATTCAAAGCATTCTCTTCGTTGCAGAAGATGGCGCCTGCTGCTAAGGATATGACAGGGAAGGTATCTACCCAATTTAAGTTTAAATCTACATTGGATACTGCTATGATGCCTGTAATGAATAGTATTGATGCCTACGGCAAGTTGCAGTCAAACGAAATAGGCTTTAAGGATTCCAAGGTGTTCGGCAAAATAGCCGATGTTATAAAGAATGATAAGTTCCGAAATCCCTCTATGAAGGATGTAAACATCAGCTTTAAAATAAAGGACGGTCGACTTTTCATTGAGCCTTTCGATACAAAGATTGTTGATACCAAAATGAACCTAGGTGGCGATATGGGCTTAGACCAAACCCTAAACTTCAAGGCAAAAATGAGTATTCCGTCTAAGTATGTTGGTGCTGCAACCGATTTGGTTAGTAAACTTGCAGGAATCTCAGTGCCAAAGCCCAATGAGGATGTTAAGTTGAATTTTAAAATTGGTGGTACAACCAGTAATCCCAATGTGGGTTTTGATAAAGGCGAAGCATCATCAGAAGCGAGTTCAACCACAAAAGAAATTGTAGGACAAAAGGTTGATGAAGCCAAGGTTGAGGCCAAAAAGCAGGCTAAAGAGCAGGCCGATAAGTTAATTGCCGATGCTGAGAAAGAGGCTACAAAAATTAGGGAGGAAGCGGCTGTTCTTGCCGATAAAATAAGAGCTGAAGCAGAGGAACAGGCAAAGAAAACCGAGGCCGAGGGTAAAAAGAAAGGGCCTATTGCAGAGAGAGTTGCTAAGGAGGCCGCCAAGGAAATCCGAAAAAAAGGTGAGGCATCAGCACAAAAGGTAATTCAGGAAGCGGATGCTAAAGCAAATCAAATAATAGAGAAGGCTAAAGCGGAAGCTGCGAAACTTGAGTAGTAAAACAAAACCC
>CAZTVY010000006.1:0-22096 GCA_964617235.1 uncultured Rikenellaceae bacterium
GGAGAGTAGGTCGCCGCCCCACCTTCGCCCCGAGGAGCAATCCCTCGGGGCTTTTCTATTTTGTGCCCACCGCACTTGGGATTATGGGTAAAAGGGTACCCCGTGAATAGCGTATTCACGGGGTACCCTTTTTAGTTTATGAATCAGAATTATAAAGTAATTCTTACAGTATTTATTTCACTTGTAAAATGGCTTAGAAGTTCTTTTGTGGAGATTTTTGCTCCTCCAGTCCTATAGTGCACACTTTCGTATGAAAATAGGATAGGCTTGCTATTTATAGTGATTTCTTTAGGACTATGCTCGTTATTTATAATTCTGAAATGTAGATCCAATTTATATCCTTTGTAATTTAGTAATACATTGAGTCCATTTAGAGACTTTGGAATGACGGGGTCGATAATGGTATTATTAAACTCTGTTCTAATTCCTAAAAAACGTGAAATTATAATTCCAATAAATATTCCAGGTCCGCTTGAGTAAATTCGCCACCCTCCTTTAAGTTTTAATTTTCCATCTAAGAGATTTTGATAACGATTGTCTGCATCATATCTGCTATTAAAAATAGCGTCAGAACTACTATAATAGCAGTTGTTTTGCCTTAGGTCGGCACTGAGAACTTCATTGTTATAAGAAATAGGAATAACCTTCATTAATGCATTGTAAAATTCTGTAGCATTTCCTAGTATTGCTTGAGTTTCGGCATACCTAATGTGTTCATGTATATACATTAACCCTATCTCCCGTCCGAAAAATGTACTGCTTTCTGCTCTTTGAAAGATAGTTTGAATTCCTCCTTTATACTCTAAAGGACGATCCATTAATCTGATTCCATCTGGACCTGTAAGATATTTGCCTATTATAGGTTGGTGTTGCAGTGCTAGTTCCTTGGTGAAGATTTCGCTTATTATTCCACGGTTTATAGGTAAAACACTATATTTTATTCCAGTTGTAGAATCTGTAGGGTGTAGCATTTGGCTTATACTACCATTGTTATTGACAAATCCATAACCTGCAATCACATCATCCTTTAAAAGATACTTATAGAAATCAGTTTTTATTCTATCACAGATATCGCCAAACTCTTTTGCTTTTTGCTTGTCACCTGTAAAATCGAAAATCTCTTGTAGTTGCTTAAATGCTTGAAAATTCATTTCGACAGTCCAGGTGGAAATCATCCTCTGGGCTAAATCTTTACTTACTGGTTGGAGTGAATCATTCCAATCTCCACCACCATAAGGGACCAATGAGGTGTTTTTAATATAGGAGTTGATTATCAACTCAATAAGTTTATCGATATGTTGGTGTAGTGTTGCGGTATTACCAAATTGGTTATTCCCAAGATAATAAGGTAATTCTTCGTTTAAAATGGATGAATCGCCAGTAGTCTTGATATAGTTACTCAACGCAATAATGGGCCAATAAACTACATCACCGTGAGCTTCGTCGGCTCTAATGCTTGCATAGCTGTCGAACATCCACCATTGCGACCATTCTCCATCGATATGTTGATTGGAGAAAATTGTGAGTAAAACTTTTTTTGCTTCTTCGTAATGTCCAAGGTTTAGTAGAAGTTCCAGTGGACCTTGGGCTACATCGCGTGTTCCCCATGCAGCACCGCTAAACTGTTCTAGGCCATAGGGTGTAAGAAAATGAACTAGAGCATTAGCCCCAAACCACGGTAGTATGTCCTGTAGCTTTTGTATTGATTTGTTTTGGCTATTAAGTGTAAGATTAAGTGAGAATTTTTCCCATTGCTTTTGCGATTCAGCATTATCCAAATAAAATTGATTATCAGGATTTGCTACCAGTACTGTGCAAAATTTTTGTGTTACTTCCGCAATGAAACTTAATGCAAAACTATCGGTACTATCTACTTCTAGAATTGTAAAAGAACCACTATTATCATTGGGTGATAAATATGAGTTATCGAAAATCTTATAGTTGAAATTTTGGCTTTGAATGTAGAGCCTGAATTGAGCGTTCGGGAATTTGCTTTTGATTAAACTATCTGCTTTTGCAGGTCTGGCTATTATCTCATTATATGTTGATTCTTTTTCTATTCTCCAGCCTATCTCTTCGTCCAAGTGATTAGTAATGACAAACTTTAATTTAATGCCATTAAGTTCTTTAATATCGAGGTTAACTTGTGGGCTACTAATGGAAGTCCATGTTCTGACTTGAATGGTATATTTATCGTGTTTGTATATCCATCGACAAAAATTTAGCCCCATTTCGAAAGCGGAGGGAACACCCAATAAATATCTCTGGTTATCAATTTCAACAAATACTCTTTGTCCTGTATGTGTGGTTAGGTTAAATTGACTAGAGGTGACCGATAGAAATATGTTGAAGTTTGTATTCCCTTGGGTTAAATGAGAATTAAATACTCCGTAGGCAAATGATGTGGTTGAAACAATGCTTTCGTTGGGGGAGAAACCAGTGTTTGCTTGCATAATATGTCCATGCGGCCTATCGACCAGCATTTCCTTTTCTTTTAAGACAACATGGTTGTTTTTATCATAGAAAAAAGAAATGATGTTTTGGTTCATGGTTTCGATATGCCGTTTTTCACCCTTAAAAAAGGCATCAATTTCATCATTATTTAAACTGTTAACAGGAAATAGCGGTGAAGTATTGAAAATGTTCAATTGGGGCGAAAAACTACTTGTAATTGATGACAGATTTCCATTATCAAATTCAATGAATATTTCTGATAATAGGGACAAATCTTCGGGGTTTGTTGCCGTTGGGTGGTTGTGTAGATAATGCCCTATGAAGATAATGGAATGCTCTTGGTTCGTCTCTAATTTGAATGGTTTTGCTTGTAATGCAACTATGGACGATTCACCAGCATATTCGCCACCCAGCGTTTTAATTTTAAGTGCTTCGGGGATGCCAGTAACCCTAAAACTATTTCCGAAGAATTGCATTCCATCGGTACAAGCAGAGTTGGCGTGATTTTTACATGCAAGCATTAACCAAGGATTCCCGGTTGGACCTTTCATGTTTTGTCTGCAACAAACTACTTTTCCAAAGGTTTTATCATCTAAAATAAGCCTTTCGGTATATTGACTAACGTAGTACTCATTTACATTATTTTCCGCTGCAGGTTTTAATCCAACGTCCTGAATGTACACCAAATCGAATTCTGATTGTTTTTCAGAATTGTTTTTAATATCTATTTTCCACTGCCAACTATAACTCTTTTCTGATAACGTTAAAGTGCACAAATAGCCAACATCCATCCATGTTCCCTCAGCTTTAATGGCATTGTTATGTATTTGGTATTTACTTGAACTTTCGGGTCCCCATAGAGGAATAAAGTCAATAGAATTATTTGTTATTCTACGTAGATAAATATTGCAAAGAGGCTTGGCGTAAACTGAAACATCGCGTAGCCCAATTCTTATAGAATCGGCAACAATATTTTTAATGTTTCCGTTTGCAAGTATTTCTAAAGTAAGTCCCAGTAAATTATTAATCTTCATTAGTTATTGAGGTTGATGTTAACAATGATTTCATGTTGATGCTTATGGCTGTAATTAATTACCAATCGGCCTTTTTTTTTGCTGATAGTTGCTGGTTGTCCGTCAATATTTATATTGGCAATAGAATTAATTGCAGAGCCCTCTAGAACTATTTCACCCATAAGGTCACGATTTCCATTTGCGGCTATGCTAATTGATTTTTCAGTTCTTTGGATGTCCAGAATGTCCGATGTGCAGTGAAGTATCTTGATGCCATCACATATTTCTTTACAAATAGGCGATAAAACAGCATAAAGTGATGGCCAAGTAGTTTCGTTTTCTAGATATGGAATGTTAATATCTTCCTGTGTTTCAGGATGTGTATAGGTTATATTTCCAAGTTGCTCCTGATTGTAGTAGTTGCCTATGAAAAGGATAGCGGAGGAATCATCAGTAAAACGTTCGCGCACGGTTATAGTGTTTGTGCTCGATTTTGCCATTTGAAGTTTGGCAGAACTAGTTTGAAGTAACGATTTGTAAACATCCAAATGACTTTCGGTATCGAAGCCAACCCAAGTTCCAATATGGTAAACTATTCCTTTCCCAACATTTTTTGAGAAACCACAAATAGACCCACGAATTGTACGTGCAATAACTTGCGTTCCCTTTAAATCGTTGTTGCTGTAAATCATTTGAGGGTTGGCGCATTTTATATCATTCAAATTGAAAATGTCGATCAACGGAGAATCGATAGTTTCTTTTCCAACAGGAGAGATTGATAGGTGGTTGCGGATAATCTTGCAGGGCTGCTGATTCATATCCCTGTCTGGTAAATTTGGGTATATTACAGCGTTGCCACCATTCTCAATATAGTCAACAACGGTTTGTTGGTCAGGGGCATTCATCTCGTCGGTACTGAAAAGCCAAACCTGTTTGTATTTGCTTAATTCATTACCACTGGATTTTGTTAAATCCACCATATCGTAGTCGATATTCAAGATTTGAAGTGCTTTTAGAAGCCCATCGAAGTATGCAGGGCGACGAATTGAGGAGTAATTGAATTTTATATCACTATTTCCTTCCTCTGGACGTTCCAACTCTGTGGCGTAGTATGGAGGATAAAAAAGTACACAAACCTCAGCCTTTCGCTCGGAATTAACAATAATATCCTCGCTATTCATAATTATTTTGTTCATCCTTTGGAGCATTGGAAATGCGCTGGTTCTTTCGCCATCAACGTTTAAAGGAGTAAACCAGTAGAATGTTTTCCCAGAATAACCTTTTTTATTTGGATTTTTGCCTTGCGAGAACATATAGTAATTCCAACCCACAAGTCCATTTGCAATGCTTGCTTTGTAGAATAGTTCCATTTCGCAGTTGTTGGTTACAACGTGAAACTCACGGGAGCCACTTTGGAATTCAGCAGCAAATAATGGCTTGTTTTTTTGAACAGTTTTAGTAATATCGTTTATAATCCTATCGTCGTGCATATTTTTGTACGACTGATACTCAGGAATGTGATCTACTCCGAAAAGAATATCGCTTTTTTCTGCAAATAGTTCATCGTACATTGTAATGTTTACTGGGAATTCGTAGCCGCTTCCGTAAATCCAGCCCGGAAGGTTATGATACATAGGTACCGTAACCCCTTTACTTCGGGCTAGTTTATAGAGTCCTAGTAAATAATCTGCGTAGTATTGGCGCCAAAAGCAGTGCCAGTCATAATCGCGGCTTCTGTCACCTTTTGAGGTATATGCTTGTTTTCCATCGGGTGGAAGGAGTATCTCTGTAAACTTTTGATAAGATGTTCCCCATGAGGAGTTTACATTTCCGATATTTTTGTATTTTGACTCTATAAACTCTACAAACCTACGGTGTACTTCTTCGTTATAATCGGCCTGATGGGCTAACCATGAAAATACACCGATTTCGTTACATAGTTGCATCATTATAATTGGGCCACCAGCTGAAATTTCATTCTGACTAATAATAGGCATCACCTGATTGTACCATTTAGCAACTTTGCTCTGGTATGCTTTGAAAAATAGGCTAATACCATCGCTATAAACGGATTGACCCTTGCTGTTGTGCATTCGAATATCGGGTTCGTGTTGGTTTAAGAACCAGTCGGGAAGTCCAGCACCTCGGTATTCGGCCAGAATGAAAGGACCTGGTTTAACTATGCACATCAAACCATACTCCTTGCACTTATTAATCCAGCCAATTAGGTTGCGTTCGGGCAATGTTTTCCCAGTAAAGTCAAATAAGCCTTCTTCTGGCTCATGCCAAGCCCATGGAACGTAGGAACTAACGCAGGTTAATCCTGCATCTTTTGCTGCTTTCAGATGTTTATCCCAAAGATTATGGTTTATTCTGAAGTAGTGAATTTCTCCAGAATTCAAAAAAACTTTTTTATCGTTTAGATAAAAGTTACTATTCTTAACTGTAAATGTCATTTTTTCTCCGTTTAAATAAATTCCATACACTAAAATGATTATGCGGTAACTTGTTCGCTATTGCGATCTTTCAACAGTTGCTTTATCTCAATTGATCTTTTTTCTGTTAGTGAATACCTGTAAATGAAAATTAATGAAATAATACTAAGTAGAATGGGAAGTCCAATTTCAATAATTCTCATTAATAGTAGGGTATAAGGTGGCTGTTCCGTAAGTTTAGGTAGTTGAGTTTTTACTGAATCAATCTTTAAGGTGAGTTCTTTTAGCGAAGAAGAGTTCATGCTTAAAATAATGTTGTTGATGTTACTCATTTCTTGGGAAATTGATTCGTAATGTGCTTTGTTCTGTTTGGCCTCCTTTAACCTTGATTCAAAGTGATTTAAAAGATCCAAGGAGTACATTTTTGCTTTTTCAATTTTTATCACTAAAGCAGTTTCAGAAAGTTTGGTCATTAAAGAATCGGTTAGTTCTGCGTTTGATTTTTTCCCCTGTAATAGTTCTATTCCTGAGTTTAGTTCAATAATTACATTGTTTACTACATTTGAGATAGTTCTTATTTGCTCGTCAGGTACAAGTAAACTTCTCTCGCTTTCTTTTTTTTCTATCTCTTTATTTAGGAATTTACGATAATCATTCGCTTCTTTAAGCGACTCATTCATTTGCTTTTTAATATCAGGCAGCAAAGCGTAATCCTTACCCTTGGAGTTGTTCTGTTTGTTCCAAAATTGACTTTGATTCTGTAATTCGTTTATGCTACCTTGAACGTGATCAACTTTAATAACCTGAGTCTCATTAAACATCGTTAGAACTATAAGAGCGCCGGAAACAAAGCTGGCAAATGCAGTTCCGAGCTTTATGAACCACCAAAAGATAGAGTAAAAACTGCCCTCGGAGCGATACCCAACTTTAAGTTCATTCTCGTCACATATATCGCCAACCATCGATGAGCCAAGTGTAAAGAAGAAAAGCATGCCAGCCGATAAAAGAACGGTGGGGATTATAATTAGATATGGATGATTAGGGTTATAGCATAGTATTTTCGAAAACTGCGCCAAGGCCATCAGTACAATAGCTATAATTAGAGTGTTTCTTTTGCCAAGTTTAGGGCTAATCCAGTTTAACGGAAAAACTGCTAAAACTCCGGTTATTGCCCAAATAGTTCCGTTAATTCCAAGCAATGTTGCTCCTGCTGCTTTATCGCCTCCAAACACATAGAAAATAGGTATGTAGGAGCCAAGTAGTTGTACGAAATTGAAGCCCATTGCTAGGGTGAAGATAGAAAGTGTAAGGTAAATGAAGTTCTTGTTTGTACCAACCAACTTCATATCCTTCCAGAAATGAGTCTTTTTGTGCTTGGATGCTTTGGCAAAACCAGGTTCTTTAAGACTGAAAAACCACCAAAGGGAAAGAGGAACTAATATTGCTGCAATCATTATTGATACGTACCTCATTCCGTCTGCTTCGTTTCCTCCAGCGCCCTTAAATACATCCATATTGGCCAATTTAAAGAGCCAAGGTGTGCTCATGGCAAAAATATTACCAAAGAAACTTTTTGCGCTAAAAAGCCTTGTGCGGGCATGATAATCAGTAGTTGATTCGATGCCAAGTGCACCATGCGAAATTTCGAAGATGTTTACGGCCGTAAAAAATAGCAATAATGCTATTAGAATGTATACAAGTTGAAAGGCTTGGAACCCTGATTCGCTTGGAAACCACGCTTGCACCATTTCGCCTTTAGGTATCCACCACATTATAACAAAAAAGAACGCGGTCAGCAATCCTCCGAGTAAAAGGTATGGACGCCGGCGCCCCCAGCGTGTTCTTGTGTTATCTGAAATATGACCAATTATAGGATCGGAAAATGCATCCCATAGTCGAGGTATAATAAGAATAAGACCTAGCCAAAATGCACTCAAGCCAAGGCTTATATTACCCATTAAACCCACCAGTATACCAGCAATATTAAAAAGAGCAATAGGGATAATTCCTCCAGTTCCATATGCTGCAAGTACTGATAATGGTAATCGTTCTTTATTCGCTGTTTTTTCCTGATTTATGTTATCCATTTTTCGATTATTAGTAAGTTATTACCACTTTGGCTGGAACTGATTTTACTGTGATTTCCTTATTTGTGAAAAGTTCGGAGTTTTCACCGTTTATTTTAACCATTGATGGAAGTTTATTCCCGTTAAAGTTTTTAATCTTTATTCCGTTTTCAGGCAGTTGCAAATTTCCGTAAATGGAAAGCGTATAGCTATTGTCGTTTTTTTGAATTGAATACGATAGTTCGCCATAGTAAGTGGGTAGATTTTCTACGGACATTCCATTTTCTGAATTAATCCAGTCTGGGTAAAGTGCAGCACCAAGAACAAGGGATTTATCTTCTTCATCCTCGTATACAAACATTGTTCTAATGGCATTAATGAAATCGCTACCAACCCATGTGTGAGGCATATCTCCAATGAATTTTGGTGTACGGTAATTGTTCCAAACAACCTCAGCCCAATGATACCAACCCTGTGGGCGTTGATTATTTAGAAAATAGTCGATTAATTCATGTGCTTTTTCAGGTTCATTGAGCATTATAAACGACCCAATAATTCTATTTTCGTAAGGCGTGTAATTTTCCCACTCCAACTTCCCAACTCTTCTGTTTTTGAAAAATTCGTAGTATTTATCGAAGGTGTTGTAGATTTCAGGTTTTGGCAAATTTGCAAACTCGTTACAAGGTGTGAGCGATATGGTTGTGGAAGTTGCATCAAAATCGCCTAGTTCGGCACAACCAGGTATATAACTGATGCTATGGTTTTTCATTGCCAAACGTATGGAGTTGTATAGGTTTTGGCTAAAGGTTTTGCGAAGGTTGTTAATGCGTTCGAATTCCTTATTTTCTCCTAAAATTCGCTGAATTTCTGCCGCATCTTTAAGTCCTTTTATTGTGAAAAAGTTATCCCAGTAGGAGTGCATTGGTTTTGCGGAATAACCCTCGTGACTAATAGATTCGGGCACCAAACCATACAATGATTGTATGCTATCGTTGCCATTCTTGTAATAGTCGGTAGAACGTTGGGCAATTAGCGATTCTATATAGTTAACAACCTTTAGTATCTCTTTATTTTTCTCACGCAAAAATGCAGTATCCTTTGTGAAGTTGAAGTATTCTTTAATTAGGTAGATGTATTCGCCGTGACTATCGTTTTCTGGTACAGGGTCTGGTCCTCTAAAATCGACTACGCAAGGAACTTTGCCATCCTCAAAAAGGTAAAGACTATACCAATCAATAAATTCCTTTACCTCTTTTACTATTCCCGATTTTAGAAGTGCCGACGATGTTAATGCTCCATCGCGAATCCAACTTCTATCGTAGGAGCGTGAACCGGGCTGAATGCCAGTCTTGTCGCGGTTAATTAAAATGTATGCAAGGTTTGCACGGTAAGTTTTTACAATTCTGTTAGCCGATTCCGGAAGGTTGAATTTAACATGGTTAATTTCATTTTTCCAGAAGTTTGCCGATGCGTTAAACCCTGTTTCCATTTCTTTTATCTCATTATCGCTAAAAGTGCTGGTGTGGTTGTGAAAAGGAATGGCTAACAGGATTTGTGTTTCGCCATTGGGATTAAGGTTCAGAGAGTATCGGATAGCTCCGTTGGCAAGTCCTGCAGGGTCGAATGCTTGTTTGTTGTTCGTAAGACTATTGTTCCTAATAAAATCAACTATGTTTCCTTCATCAAAAGTTGATGCAGTAAATGAGGTGTGATTTTGTGGAGAGAATATAATTTTGTTGTCAACACTAATGGTTTTCGTGTCAATTTCTTTAATCTCATTAATCTTTCCAACTCCACCAATAGTGTTTAGGAATTGATAGTAAGGGTTTACTTGGTAAGGACGTATAAGTAGGTAAAGTTCAATATTCTTAGGTTTTGCAGATTGATTTTTGAACGAGTATCGAACTAAAAGCACTGAGTTTTTATTTGCTTCGCCTATGGCTGTTATTGCGGTTGTAAATTCTACGTTGCTAAATTGCCAACTTAAGTTAGGTATTACTGATGCTTGATTCAGATTTTCTATACCTTCTAGCGTTTGGCTTGCATTAACATTGCTCCAGTTAAAGAGCGTATCGTTTAACTTAACCATTGGTTCAATGGAAAAAGTCGCTTTTTCCACTTCAACCATTCCGTCTTCATTTATAAGGGCTTCCTTTGTGTCGTTGTTTAAGCCAGTAATAGTCCAGTACGATGCTTCTTTGGAAAAGTAACGAGGATAGTCACCATTCGCTGATTTTTCTGAAATATATGAGATGAAATTGTTTTTGGTATTGGAACTATTGATGTCTAAGAACTTAATATCGGAAATCCCAACTTTTTCAACTACCTGAATCTTTATAAACTGACATTCTGCCTCCGGTAAACGAATAAAGCTTTTATTCGATTTGTTGTTTTTTACAGAGTACGATTTTTCCCAATCTTTACCATTTTCGGAAAGAAGAATGTTGAATGATGTGGGTGTAAATTCTTTTAGCCAGGTTATTTCCAAACCACCAAATTCGCGCAGTTTTTTAAAATCGATGGTGATTTCTTCGTTTTTACCGCCTTTACTCAGCCAATATGTCTCAGAGGAATTGTCCAAAGTAAGGTTTGGGGTGTTTTTTTTAGTGAACGACGATGCTGTTGCACCGGGTGTAGGATAGGCGTATGTTTCGGCGGGTAATGGTCTAAACTCCAGGCTGTCGAGCCAAATTGTTCCTTTGCCACCAACAAACGAAGCTATAGTGAATTCAATTCTGCTAATACGTTGTAATTTTTGGTTTGAGGTTGGTCCCCAAGCAAAAGAAATATGTCTTTGTTTAATACGAATTTTCTTCCAGTTGGTAGGGAAGGTGAAGTTCTGATTATTTTGCCACCAAACATTATTTCCAGTGCTATCAATAAATTTTATTTCGAAATTGTTTGAAGGTGAAAGCCCTTTAATGTAGAAACTGAACTCGTAGTTTTCAGGTAAATCAATCGATATGAATTTCTGAATTCCTCCGTAACCAGTACCTTTGGTAAAATCGTAATCGAACCGAAGCGATTTTCCGTTAATCCCCTTATCAACAGTGAGATTTACATTAACACCATCGGATTTTATAAAGTTCCAGTTGGCATTGCTTTCAAAGTTATCGATTAGTTGTGTTTGAGTTTTTCCTATTAAGGGGATAACTATAATGATGGATAATATAAATAATGATTTGTATAATAGTGAATTATGTTCATTTTTGCTCCTGTGTTCTGTGGAGCCAATTGAGAAATGTTGGCAAAAAAAAGAATTCATAATTTTCATTTTATAAAAGATTGAAAACGAGTACTATTCTGCAGAGTCGAGCCAGCCACCTTTAAATCCTGCCTTTTTTAGTCCGGTAACTATGTATTTGTTCTTTTTCATTAGGTTCCAAATTAATTCGGTTTGATAGTTTTCGAGTTGAATCAAAATTGGGCCTTGGTCAATTCCTAGGTAATCGTGGTCAAACCAACCATTGGGCGTTTTAGGTGATATAAAAGTTGGATTAAAAGCATCTTTAAAACCATATTCGCCATAAATATTTTCGCCATAGGTGTTTTTCATTGCTTTTAGTGCAGCAATACATTCTTGTGGTGCAAAAGGAATTGAGCCGCCTGCTGCTGTTGGTGCAATTGTGCCATCATCCTCAATATATCTTACAGATGCTCCCCTTGCTCGGTAAGAGTAGAACTGTACTTTATTACCATTAACAATAATGACTGTATCAGCAGGGCCATCGCAAGCGGTAAGCCCCCAAATAGAGTCGGAGTAAGCAATGAAATTTTGAGGGTTTTCAATACAGTAATTTCTGTTTGCTAATGTTGCTCTACGGGAATTTTCAAAATAGTCAATTCCTTTATCTTTCGTAAAATCATCCTGAATTCTCCTGAAATCGATATACATATGTGAATATTGATGTCCGAATAGTGGTTCAAAGTTTATATACTTATATCCATAGAAATCTTTCCATATATATGTACGGCACCAAGCATTCCAAGTACTGTCGGGTATGGGGTGTGTTGGTGATGCTAGTCCTAGAATATACAGCATCATCGCTTCCGAATAACCACTATATTTTGCATTGATAAAGCCACTTTCGGGATGCCAGCCCATAGTCATTACTTCATTACCATTCATGGCCCAATTCCACTCAACTCTCCTGTATAGAAAATCGGCAATTTCTCTAATCTGTTGCTCTTGTTCATTGTCTTTGTCAAAAAAAGTCTGACATGAGAGTATTCCAGCAATTAGCCAAGCTGTATCAATGGTTGATAATTCCACATTTTTGAACCGAAAACCATCATTGTATGATAGGAAATGGTAATAAAAACCCTTGTAGCCAGTTACTCCTGACGTTTCTGAACCTTGCTTCGAATTTTTTAGCCATGTTAATGTTTTAAGAACCCTTTCGGCTGCTTCCTCTCGGGTGATATAGTTATTATTCACACCTACTATATAGGTGGTGAGGCCAAAGCCTGTTGCGGCAACACTTGTAAAATTCTTGGTTGGGTATCTGTCGGGTGTTTGCCATGTTATGGTGTCAACAGTATCCCAAAAGTATTTAAAGGTTCTATGCTTTAAGTCATTAGTAAAGGCATTATCAACATTGGTGAGTTCACTTTTTTTCTTATTGCCATTGTTACAGCCTGTAACTAAAAGCAAACAGATTAATGTTATTGAAATTATTTTCATAGTAGTTCAAATTTTTCTTCAATTAAATCGCATGAATTTCCTCCAACAAAAACTTTAAATTCCCCAGGCTCATATTGGTATATCATATTCTCATTGTAGAATTTTAGGTCGCTGGCGGTTAATGTGAAGGATACCGATGCTTGTTCTCCCTTTTTTAGGTAAACCTTTTTAAAGTCCTTGAGTTCTTTCACTGGTCGTGTTACGCTTGCCACCATATCCCTGATATATAGTTGGCAGGTTTCCTCCCCATCGAAATTTCCTGTATTTTTTAGCGTAAAGGTTATCTTAAGTGTGTCGGTACTTGAAATAGTTTGCTTATCGAGAAATAAATCTTTGTAATTAAACGATGTGTAACTTAGGCCATACCCAAAAGGATACAATGGCTCATTTGATACATCAAGGTATTTACTCGTAAATCGGTCATTTGCGTCAAAAGGGCGGCCTGTGTTTTTGTGGTTGTAGAAAATTGGTATTTGCCCAATGTTTCTTGGAAAACTCATTACCAATTTTCCCGATGGATTATAATCACCCATTAAAACATCTGCGATGGCATCGCCGCATCTGGTGCCTAGTTGCCCTGTAAATATGATTGCCGGAAGATTCTCCTCAAGCCATTCTAGTATTAATGGACGTCCTGCCATAACAATGGTTACTACAGGTTTTCCGGTTTTGATGAGTTCTTTTAATAAATCGAGTTGAACTCCTGGAATATCAATATTTGATCTGCTTGCAGCCTCTCCGCTAAGCGCATTATTTTCGCCAATAACGCATATTACGATATCGGATTTTTGAGCGGATTGAATGGCTTTGTTAAAGTTACTCTTGTCGGTCCCAGTGAACGAGGCTCCTTGGGCATATTCAATTTTTGTATTTGGTAGTTTTTCAGATAAACTTTGGAGAATGGTTTTTACATTGGAGGTGTCAGCATGGCCATGCCATGAGCCGAGTAAATTTATTCGGTCATTTGCTAAAGGGCCAATAAGGGCTATTCTTCGGAGATTTTTCTTTAATGGAAGTAGTTTACTATTATTGTAGGTTTCGTTTTTTAGGAGTACTATGGATTTTTTTGCCTCTATTAGTGCAAAATCCATTATTTCTTGGGATGCTGTTATTTCTTGCTGTTTCTCTTTGTCGATATATAGATATGGGTTGTCGAATAATCCAAGTAGATATTTTGCTCTTAGTATCCTTTTTACAGCATCATTTATTTGTTGTTCATCCACTAAGTTGTTGTTGACTAATTTTTTTAGGTTTTTTGCAAACACTCCGCTTTGCATATCCATGTCTAGGCCTGCTTTTAGCGCAAGTTCTGCAGCATGCGCCTCATCTTTTGCAATTCCATGTGCTGTAAGTTCTTTAACTGATATCCAGTCCGAAACCACAAAACCCTTAAATCCCCATTCATCTTTAAGCATTTGAGATAAAAGTTTTTTATTCGCAGTACAAGGCATTGCATCAAGTTCATTAAAGGAACTCATTACAGATAAAACACCTGCATCAACAGCAGCTTTATAGGGAGGAAGATATACTTCACTGAGAGTTCTTTCGGAAATATCAACGGTGTTGTAATCTCGTCCACCAATAGGTGCACCATACGCTGCAAAATGCTTTACACAGGCAGCCATAGTGTATGGGGCACTTAAGTCTTCGCCTTGATAGCCTTGAACTTTTGCTTTTGCAATTAAAGATGCAAGATAGGTGTCTTCACCCGATCCCTCCGATACTCTACCCCAACGAGGATCGCGAGAAATATCAACCATAGGATTAAATGCCCAATTCAAGCCCCATGCCGTGGCTTCTTTGGCGGCTAAACTTGCACTTTTTTTAATTAACTCGGGATTCCAAGTACAGGCTTCGGCAAATGGAATTGGAAAGATTGTTCTGAAACCATGAATTACATCGTAACCAAATAGTAAAGGAATACGCAGTCGTGTGTTTGTTACTGCTAATTTTTGTAGCCTGTATACATATTCGGTTCCAAAAACATTAAAAACGCCTCCAACTCGGCCGTTAGATATTTCATTCTCACAAAAACTAGTAGTTTGTGGGCCGGTAGGGTCAATGTCGCTGGCATATAAAGTGAGTTGACCAACTTTCTCGTCCAAAGTCATGAGCGATATAAGCGAATCAACTTTTCTGTCAATTTCATCGTTAAATACTCCATGTCTAGAGCGGCATGTACATAGAGTAATTATAGGAAAAACGAAAATTAATAGCGACCAACCAAGTTTTTTCATTGGTGTTATTTTTAATAGTTCGTTTCCAGTAAATTAATTATTGACGAAGTTTAATTTAGTCATGGCCTGCTGTACTTCTGGTGCTGACATAAAAAGGTTCCAACATAAACCAGTCCTATAATTCTCAATCATTATGATTATTGGGCCCTGATCTATTGCCAAGAATGAATTTCCCCACCATCCTGCCGATACATTAAAGGCATCGTAAAATCCATAATTGCCCCAAGTTTTATCTCCTAACTTATAGTAAAGAAAACGGGCGACTTTCATCGATTCTTCAGGAGTATATGGCATAGATGAAAGCGCTGCTGTTGGAGATATTACACCTATATCGCGGGTTGGTTCATGAACACCGTATCCTGTATTGTCGTCCGATGCTGTGAGGCCCCAACAGTCTTCGCTATAGAGTGGATATTTTTTTTGATTATTAATACAATATTGGCGATTTATTAGCGTGTGATTCACATTTTGTTGCCAATAGTTGGCGTAATTATCACTCAGCCCAACGGGGTTTAATCCCAAAAATGAATAGTGGGCAAAAAACAGTGGTCCTCCATAGTCGTACCCAACTGGTAGTGTAATCCCATAAAAAGTTTTTCCGTTGATAATTCCACCATTCTTTGCCCAGCCATTGTGATAAACTGTTGCGTTAATAGGATAACTAGTGGAAGTTGCTGC
The DNA here is from genome assembly GCA_964617235.1 of uncultured Rikenellaceae bacterium. GTDB lineage: Bacteria > Bacteroidota > Bacteroidia > Bacteroidales > Tenuifilaceae > SB25. Next base: position 15,568 of record CAZTVY010000006.1, read on the forward strand.
CATAAAATATGTAATTAAGGCTTCGTTGTAACCACTTACTTGCATGTTCATTGTCCAATTGTAGTTTGGTGACCAGTGCCAGTAAAGTACATCACTTCCATCTTTAGTGTACCAAGTCCACTCTATTTCATTTAGTAAAGTGTTTATATCGTTAATTATTGCATTTTCTTCAATATTTTGGGTATTCAAGTATTGCCTAACACAAAGCAATGCTGCAGCCATGTATGATGTTTCCACTAAGTCTCCACCATTGTCGTAAGTGCTAAATGGAACCACTTTGCCTGTTGCTCCGTTGTGCCAATGTGCCCACGCGCCATGAAAGCGGTCGGCATTTTTTAAAAAAGTTACTATTTTTGAAATACGTTCAATTCCTTCGTTTCGAGTTATAAAACCACGCTCTATTCCAATTGGGATTGTCATTAACCCAAAACCGCTTCCTCCAATTGTAACAATATCGCCCGATGTATTTCTTTCGCGACTCATCCCGCTTATAGAGTGTCCGAAATCCCAGAAATATTTGAAAGTTTGTCTTTGGATTAAGGTTAATAACTCATCGTCAGTAATACGGGGGTATTTATCTGTAGAGTCAAGTTTTGTTAAAAACTTAATAGAGTAATTATCAATTATTGTACCTCCCATATTAGCTCCAACATCAATGTAGAATCTGTAATGAGTTAATGGGTTTAGTTTAACATTTGGGGTTATTGAAATGGATTTAGAATCCTGTGTGAATTTATATGAATAGTCTATGTTAAAACTACTTGAAAAGTAAAATAGGGATTTATCGAATTTCGTACTATCTATCTTTTTGTTGAAGAATAGTTTAATGGTTGTGTTATCGTAATCAACATTATATGAAATGGTGCTTATTACCTTTGAACTATTTATATATATTGAATCAATTGTAATGTTTCCAACAATAACTTCATCTGAGTTGTTTTTTGAACAACTAATGAATATGAAAAGCAGTACTATTAATGATAAATACCTCATTATTTATATTTATTAAAGTAAGGAGCAGGAGTTTTCCTGCTCCTTATATGAATTATTATTATTCAACAATTTGAGTTACTTCTGCATCGTAAAGAGCTTTTGCCTCTATTGCGGTTAGAGCTCTATCATAAATACGTAACTCATCTATTAAGCCTTTGAAGGGAGATGCCCAAGCATCATCTTGTAAAGCTGTACCAGCAAGTCTGTCGCACCATGCACCGATAGCAAATTTTTGTGGATCGTTAAACTTTAGATCGCCAAGAGGCAGGTCCTCGCCGTCACGTTGCCAACGATTAACGCCCATATATTCAGTACCATCAAATGCAGTAACATGAATTCCGTTCACATAGGCGTGGAACATAGAGGTTGAGTTGTCGTAAGTACAGATGATATGTCTCCATTGTGGAGCTGTTACATCAACAAACCAGCCACTGCCACGTTGACCTTTCCAAGCTTCGGCATCATCTTTCCAGAAGTAGCAATCCATTTCAGCATAGTTACGGTCTCTTTCTGTTGCGCCTTCTGGCCAATTTCTATGTTGTAATAAGAATAGATTACCCCAAATCCAGTCGCCTTTTCCGTCTAAATGAAATACCATTTGTTCAGGAACATCGGTAGTTGCTATTGTGTTTGGAACTTGCTTTACCCATAACGAAAAACTAAAAGTTTTGAGAGTTTTCAGTTTACTGTTAGTAGGTAAGGTGTAAAGTAAACCAGAGGTTTTTTCAGTTGAACCTTGAAATGCTTTACCGCGTCGACCTGTAGCAAAGGTTGAAGTAGTGGTAGCAGTATTGCTAGGTGTCATTCCTCCTATTTGGTCATTTCCGTTATCTTCAAATGGAAAATATGCCACTAAGTTGGATGTTGCAATTGTTGTGGGATCAACTTTGCCGTTGTTGTCACCGCCATCATCATCTTTACTGCAAGAGGTAAACATTAAACCTCCAACTAGCATTGCTCCAAAAAGTAATGCTCCAAAAATTTGAAATTTGTTTTTCATAGTCATAGAATTTAGTTTAACATTAGTTTAAAGATTAGTTGTATCCATTATTTTGATTTAAGTTTGGATTCAGTTGAATTTGTGCAGCAGGAATAGGGTAGTGTTCGTGCTTCCCTACGGTAAATCCCTTGTCGTTTAATGCTGCTGCTGCTTGGTTTGTTCTTATCAAATCAAAAAATCTGTCTTCTTCTAAGGCTAGTTCTGCTCTACGTTCGTCCCAGATATCTTGTAAAGTGGCGCCTGTAATATCTGATAATCCTGCACGATTTCTCACTTCGTTAATGGCATTATCAGCGCTTAATCCGCATGTTAGAGGAACCGATGCTCCATTCACTAATGCTTCTGCATACATAAGCAAAACATCAGGGTATCTTATTATTCTTATGTTCTGATCAAATCCGTAGCCATTATAGTTCCACCCATTGCTGTTTGAGGGAGTGTAAACCTTACCATTATATACAGGATTGGAGCATGATGTTTTTATACTATCGCCTTCGGGGGTTACAGTTCCTCTGTATAGTAAAGTTGTTGCAGGTCTAATTGTTTCGCCTCTAGCAGTATAAAAATTGATTAAGCTTTGACTAGGTGTGCAGAAACCCCATCCTTGTAGATTAGCTGGTGAATTACCCCTTGGCCCCTGAACATAGGCATATTCAATGTATGTTTGGTCGCCAGTGCTTTTACCTAGTGTTGAACTCTGTATTTCAAAAAGTGATTCTTTGGTGTTTTCGCCATCTAGGCTGAAAACTTCTCTAAAATCTTCAAGAAGTCCAAATCGTCCAGAAGCAATTATTTTATCGGTTAACGATGCAACTGAATCCCATTCTGATTGATAAAGATGTACTTTGGCCTTAATTGCCATTGCCGTATACTTTGTAATTCTTCCAGCCCACTCTTTCGAATAATTATTAGGTAATACAGCGATAGCCTCCTCTAAGTCTTTCTCTATAAAATTGTATAACTCTGCAGTGGTTGCCTGCCCTACATCTGCCAATTGTTCCGATGTAAGAATGGTATCAATAATTGGAACCCGACCGAACAATCGGGTTAAATTAAAGTAAGCGTAAGCTCTAATCGTTTTAACCTCTCCTTGACATTGAAGTGCGTAAGTTTTGTCTTCATTATTCATTAAAGCATCCACAAATAAAGGCATTTGATGTATGGAGTAGTTAGCACCACTTACAATGTCGTAGTACCCTTTCCACAAATCGTTTATAAGCCCATTGGTGGATTGATAGGTTAAATTATCGAGTTCTTGCATAGTAGGGTTATCGCCAGGAGTACTTCCTTTATCTGCATTGTCGGATGCTATCTCAAACGCTCCGATATAAGGGAAAACATGTGCTCCCCAGCTGCGGAGTTTTGCATATGATGCGCTAACCGATAAAAAGATATTTTCGGATTTAGTATAGTCTATTCCAGTTGTAGGCAAGGTTGCCTCTTGGCGTATATCCAAAAAATCTTCGCAGTTTGTTAGAAGAACTGCTAGTGTTATTGAGCAAAGAATTATTATTTTTTTCATAACTCTAATTTTTTTGATTAAAAAAACATTTTTAGGCCAAGAGTGTAAATTGCTTGCATTGGATAAATTGTGTTGTCAACACCACTGCTAATAGGGCTTCCTCCAACCTCTGGTGTAAAACCATTATATGTGAAGAAGGTATAAGGTCGCTGTGCGGTTATATATATTCTTAGTTTAGGTATGAACTTTATCTTTTCGGTGGTATAACCAAGTTGAATATTTTGTATTCGAACATAAAATGCACTTTCAACAAAAAAGTCATTTGCCTGTTGAGTATAAGAATAGTTATAAGCTTCTGCCGAAGGGTACTCGCTAGATTTGTTAGTTGAAGTCCACCTGTTATCGTAAAAATCCTGGTCGTAGTTACCATCTGTAAACACATCGCGGTTCATGCGTTTAGCATTAAGAATTTTATTTCCAACCTGACTGGTGATTGCTAAGCTTAGGTCAAAATTTTTATAGTTTAATCCGAAGTCTAACCCTGCAATAAGCCAAGGTATAGCACTTCCTAGGTAAACTTTATCTTTATCGTCAATTATTTTGTCGCCATTTTGGTCTTTGTATTTGAAGAAACCTTTGTCCTTTATTGTTTGACTAACTGGGTCGAGAAGAGCTTCGCTTTCACTGCCGTATACACCGTCAACTTCATAGCCGTAAAATGATCCTATGGGGTGGCCTACAGCAGTTCTAGTAGTATATCCGCTTCTTACGTATGCACCAGGAATGTATTCTCTTCCTTCAAGTTTTAGTACTTCGTTGTGAATTGTAGTGGCATTAAAGTTAATTCTGTAGTCAATATCATTAGTAATTTTATCTTTCCATGTAACCGACAGTTCAACACCTGTATTAAGAACACTTCCGTTGTTACCTAGCAATTCTGCAACACCTCCACCTGTGGCAATAGGAGCATAAAAAACCACATTATGTGTAACCCTTCTGTAGTAATCAATTTCGCCTGAAAGTTTGTTGTTTTTTAAAGTAAAGTCCACACCAAGATCAAACTCACTAACAGTTTCCCATCTTAGGTAATTCTGTAGAACAGTTTGCGCACCAACGCCGTCTACTAGGATATCACCAAAAACTGCAGAACTACCAGCACCTGTTTGCCCAAGAATTATAGCAGAATTTGCAGGAATATTATCATTTCCGAGTAAACCCCAACTAGCTCTTAATTTAAGGTTGGTGAAATAATTGTTAACTCTTTCGAAATTTTCTTTAGTAATATTCCATCCAAACCCAATAGAAGGAAAATAGCCCCATTTTTCTTGATATTTTGAACTTGCATCGGCTCTGAATGTAATTGTGGCAAGATACTTATCGTTATAGTTGTATGTGCCTCTTGTGAAAAATGATATTCCATTATATCGCGCAGCAGCATCATAGGAGAATCTATCACGAAACGATCCATTGACAAGATATTTTGATTGTTCGTCAAATCCTGGTACACTTTGTGCAGAACCTGTAAGTGTTTCCCATTTTTCAATTCTTGTTGATTGTCCTAGGAGAATGGAGTAACTTGATGTTGAATTGCTATTCTTGAAGTTAAGTACGTTGTCGATAATTTGTTTTGAGGAGTTTCCAGTCGTTTTGCTTAAACTTGAATTGCGGATACCTTGCGAACCGCCTACGTAAAATTCAGGTGTGTAGTATCGTGTATTCCAACTGCTCTGATCTTGATTATAGGATGTTTTAAAGGATAATTTTTCCTTGATTATATCAAAATCAGCATAAATACTAAAGATGTTCTTTCGACCTTTTTCAAAATTGTCGGCATAGTAAGCTGCGGCTACAGGATTACCATATTGATTCCCAAAATTGTATTTTTGAGGTGCGCCAAATTTAATGGGATATGCATCAGTATTGGTGTCATCATAAACATTATAAACAGGAGGATTTACGTAAGCACTAAAAAATGCTGCATCATTTGGAATTTGCTTATTATAGTCCGACATTATGGTGTTTATTCCTATTTTCAGGTAGTTGTTAACTGTTTGGTCCAATCTTCCTCGAATATTATACCGTTCGTAGTAATTTTTTGTATCCATAATTCCATTCTGATAAATGAAATTACCACCTATAGAATATGACGTTTTTTCTGTAGATCCAGAAACATCAATACTATGACTTGTAATTCCTGCAGGTCTTACCAATTCTTGATACCAATCAGTTGATGTGGGGTAATCTTCAGGATTTTTTATAATATAGCCTGCTGTATTAATATTGGCCTCATTGAGGAGTGTTACATACTGATCTCTTGTGGCCATTGGCATTATGTTTACAGGGGTTTGGATTCCAAAGTAACTCTCATAGCTCACAGAGGGCTTACCTACTTTCCCTTTTTTTGTGGTAATTAATATTACCCCATTAGCTGCTCTAACTCCGTAAATTGCTGCGGCAGAGGCATCTTTTAGAACTGTAAGTTCTTCTACATCGCCTGTACTCAAAAAATCTATGTTATCAACAAAGACTCCATCAACTATATATAAAGGTGAAGCATAATCACCAATTGATCCTACTCCACGGATTTTAACACTTGCACCACTACCCGGAATCCCAGAACTTATTATTTGAACTCCAGTTACTTTTCCTTGAAGGGCGTTCATGGGATTGGACGTAACTTGTTTTGACAGGTCACTCCCTTTAACAGTAACAATTGGAGCTGTTAAATCTTTAGTTTTTTGTGTTCCATAACCAACAACAACAACCTCTTGTATATCCGTTGATTTAGTTTTAAGAGCAATGTCCAGTTGTGCTTGATTGGTAATTTCAACTTCTTGATCAATATAACCTAAGTAAGAGAAAACCAAAATTTTATCGTTTGCAGACAATTCATAAACGAAATTTCCATTGAAATCGGTAACAGTACCCTTGGTTGTTCCCTTTATGAGAATATTTACTCCTGGTAAAGTTTCTCCGGTATCAGCATCCTTTACAGTTCCTTTTATTATATGTTGAGCCAACATTATGTTTGAGTATAAGCTCAACAACGTTAATAGAAACAAATACTTAATGGA